>NZ_DATCNW010000384.1:0-4216 GCF_036565025.1 Pengzhenrongella sp. | reverse complement strand
GTCCTATAGGACGTCAACGCTCGGACGTTGCGGGGTGGATCGGGGTGGATCGGGGTGGATCGGTCCGGCGGGTCGGGGGGGGGTTAGGCGCGGAAGACGGCCCAGGCGTGCGGGGCGATCAGGCCGGGTGCCGCGGTGCCGTCCTCGTCGCCGGAGGTCAGCACGAGCTCGCCGACCGGGACCGGCGGCTCGAACGGGTCGTCGGCCAGGTTGAGCACGAGGACGAGGCGCGCACCGCCTTCTGGCGAGCCGGCCGCGGTGGTGCCCTCGACGGTGGAGTCGGCCGCGAGCACGAGGTGCTCGTTCGTGACGTGCAGGACCGTCGAGCGGGCGTGCGCGAGCCAGGCGTGGTTGCGGCGCAGCCCGATCAGCCGCTGGTGCTCGCGGTAGGTCGGCCAGCCGACCTGGGCGAGCTCGCCGGGGGAGGCGGGGAAGGTCGGCCGGACCGCGTCGTCGCCGCCCTCGCGCTCCTCCTTGACGCCCCGGAAGCCCTGCTCGTCCCCGGAGTACACCGCGGGTGACCCGGCGACGAGGAAGAGCACGGCGAGCACGTGCGTGAGGTGCCGCGGGTCGGTGATCCGGCTCGCGAACCGGGTGACGTCGTGGTTGCCGGCGAACGTGAGCGGCAGGAAGTGTTCGGCGAACTCGTTGTGGCGCCCGAGCGTCCACGCGAGCTCGTGCAGGTTGGCGTCGAGGATCGAGCTCCACAGCGCCTTCCAGAGCTCGTACTGGGTGACCGAGTCGATGCCCGACTCCGCGACGTACCCGGAGTAGTCGCCGTGGATCATCTCCCCGACGATCCAGGTGTCCGGGTGCGCCGCGCGCACGGTCGGCAGCACCCGCCGCCAGAAGTCCGCCGGGATGGCGAACGCCGCGTCCAGCCGCCAGCCGTCGGCGCCGCGGTCGAGCCAGTGGATCATCACCTCCGCGACGTAGTCCGCGACCTCGGGGTTGGCGTGGTTGAGCGCGACGAGGCCGCCGTGCCCCTCGAAGACCTCCGGGACCAGCACGCCGTCGGCGTCGGGCGCCCAGCGGAACCAGCGGCCCGACGGCGAGTCGGGGCCGTCCGCGAGCGCGGCGACGAACCGGGGGTGGCCGCGCCCGACGTGGTTGAACACGCCGTCGAGCAGGATCCGCAGGCCCTTGGCGCGTGCGCCCGCGACGAAGGTGTCCCAGTCGGCGTCGTCCCCGAGCCGGGGGTCGATCCGCAGGTAGTCGATCGTGTCGTAGCCGTGGGTCTCGGACGCGAAGACCGGGCCGAGCAGCAACCCGTTCGCGCCGAGCTCCAGGACGTAGTCCAGCCAGCCGGTCAGGTGGGCGAGGCGATGCTCGACCGGACTGCCCGGCGCGGGAGCGGATTGGGACGCCCCGGTGAACCCGAGCGGGTAGATGTGCCACCAGATGGCATGGTCGGCCCAGGCCGGCATGAAGGCTCCTCGCGCGACAAGGCCCGGAGGGTCCCAGGCGGTACCCGATCGTCTCACGCCGCCCTTGTGGCGGACTGAGCAGGGGGTGAAGACAGCCCCGTCGCGAGCCCGCCATAGTGGTGCGAATGCCCCAGCGTGGGCCATCTGGTTCTCAAGGAGGAGAACGATGAGGCGTTCCACCAGCACGAAAGCGCTCGCGGTACTCACCGCAGGGTTGTTCGCCGCCGGGACCGTGCCCGCCTCGGCGGGCACCTCGGGATCCGACGTCAGCGCGCAGCCGCTCGCGGCCTACACCGGCACGCCCGTCACGGTCGCCGACAACCTCGCCGGGCCGCTGACATTCGACGTGACGGAGACCGGCGTCCTGTACGTCGGCCAGGCGACCATTGGCGTGCTCACGCGGTTCACGCCCGGCGCGGCACCGGTGAACCTCTTCTCGGATCCCGATCTCAACACCACCGGCGGTGACGGCCTGACCGGCGTGTCCGAAAAGGGTGGCGCGGTCACCTGGGCCGAGACGCGGCGCGACGCTCAAGGGACCGCCTTCTCGACGGACCTCAAGCGGCGCAGCGTGGGCGGCGCGATCGCCCAGATCGCCGACACCTTCGCGTACGAGCAGACGCACAACCCCGACTCGGTCAAGACGTACGGGATCCTGGGCTTGTCCGCTACCTGCCTGGCCACCCTTCCTGACGGGTTGGCGCCGTACACCGGAATTGTCGACTCCCACCCGTACGGGACCACGATCGGCAGCACCGGCTCGACCTACGTGGCCGACCAGCGCGCGAACGCGTTGTTGCGGATCGACAGCAGCGGCCACATCAGCACCGTCGCTGTGCTCCCGAGTGCGTCGTTCATCATCACCGCCGCGTACGCCGCCTCGCTGGGGCTGAACTCGTGCGTCATCGGGCACAAGCGGGTCTTGGAGCCTGGCCCGACCGACGTCGCGATCGGGCCCGACGGCAAGCTGTACGTGACCACCGTGCCCTTCATCTTCCCGAACAGTGGGCCCGCGCTCGGCGCGGTCTACCGCGTCAGCCCGAAGACCGGCGCGACCACGCGCGTCGCATCCGGCCTCAACGGCGCGACGAGCCTCGCAATCACGCCGACCGGCACGATCTTCGTGACCGAGCTCTACCGCAACCGGGTCACGAAGATCTCGAACGGGATCGTCACGCCCTACCTCAGCCTCACCGAACCGGCCGCGGTCGAATGGGCCAACGGCCACCTCTACGTCGCCACGAACATCTCCACCTACGGCAAGATCGTCCGCCTCCCCTGACCCGGGTCGTGCCTGTGGGTGGGGGCGGCTTTACTATGTCCGCGTGGGGGAAGCGCGGTGGTTGACGGACGAGCAGCAGTGCGCGTGGCGTGCGCTGATCGAGATGTCCGGCACCCTGCAGGCGGTCCTGGACCGCCAGCTGCAACAGACGTCCGGCATGCCGCACGCCTACTACCTGATCCTCGCGATGCTCTCGGAGGCGCCCGGCCGCTCGCTGCGGATGACCCAGCTCGCGGGCGTGCTGAACGCGTCGGCGTCCCGGACCTCCCATGCCGTCTCCAGGCTCGAGGAAGCCGGTTGGGTCCGGCGCGAACGTCACCCCACCGACGGGCGCGGGCACGTCGCGGTGCTGACCGAGCAAGGGTGGGACGTGCTCGTCGCCGCGGCGCCCCAGCACGCGGAGACCGTCCGTGCGGGAGTCTTCGACCCGCTCACGCCCGAGCAGGTCGAACAGCTCCGGGAGATCTCGCTGGCGATCCAGGGCGGCCTGGACGCCGTCGGGCACCGGCCGGTGGAGTAGGAGCGGACCGGCTCAGACCCAGGTCCGCAACCACATGTGCAGGTGCCAGAACGAGTACGGCACCACCTGCGCGGTCCAGATCGGGTAGAAGAACGCGCTCACGACGACGACTAGCGTGAGGAACGCCGCGACCCAGCTGCCCCCGCGTCGGCGTCGGGCGGGGTCGGCGTCGGGCGGCCCGAGGGCCTTCCCCAGCGCGTAGGTGAGCACCAGGACCATCCACGGCGCGAACGCGATCGAGTAGAACGTGAACACGGTGCGGTGCGTGTAGGCGAACCACGGCACCCAGCCCGCGAGGATGCCCGACAGCGCGGCGCCCGCCCGCCAGTCGCGCGTGCGCAGCAGCCACCACACGCACGCGAGCATCGCCGCGCTCGCGGCCCACCACAGGATCGGGTTGCCGAGCGAGGTGATCGCCTGCGAGCAGGCGTCCGCGTCGCACATCGCGCGCGCCGGCACGGGTGTGTCGTAGAAGAACGACGTCGGCCGCCACTGCACCGACCAGCCGGCCGGGTGCGCGGCGTACGCGTGCGTCGCGGTGAGGTTGTTGTGGAAGTTCCACATGTCCAGGTGGTAGTGCCACAGCGACCGGAGCGACTCGGGCAGCCAGGTGACGCCCTCGCCGGGGTGAGCCGCGGCCCAGCCGCGCAGGTAGGCCCCGGGGGAGCGGAACCAGCTGAACCAGCTCGCGAGGTAGGTGAGGGCCGCGAGCGGCACCAGGGTGAGGGCCGCGGGCACGCCGTCGCGCAGCACCCCGGCCGACAGCCAGCGCCGCACGCCGACGTCGCGCCGCGCGCCGACATCCCAGAGCACGGTCATCAGCCCGAACACCGCGAGGAAGTACAGGCCCGACCACTTCGTGCCGATCGTCAGCCCGAGCAGGACGCCCGCAGCGAGCCGCCACCAGCGCAGCCCCAGGCCCGGACCCCATCGGGTCCGGAGCGGTCCGGCGTCGACGTTCTGGGTGATGCGGCTCGCGAGCCGCCG
>NZ_DATCNW010000383.1:0-12433 GCF_036565025.1 Pengzhenrongella sp. | reverse complement strand
GTCCTATAGGACGTCAACGCTCGGACGTTGCGGGGTGGGTGCGTGCGGCGTCGGGCCTGCGCCGATGACGCCTGCGCCCTTGACGCTAGTGGTCAGTCGAGCACGGAGGCTGGGTCCTTTGCCGCGAAACCATGCGCGGCGGCCACCGGCTCGTTGTACAGCGCGCCGCCGTGCGTGGTCAGGCCGCCGGCGAGCGCGTGGTCGGCCCCGAGCGCCGCACGCCAGCCGCGGTTCGCCAGGGCCGTGAGGTACGGCAGGGTCGCGTTGGTCAGCGCGCGCGTCGAGGTCACCGGGACGGCGCCGGGCATGTTCGCGACGCAGTAGAACAGCGAGCCGTGCACCGCGAACGTGGGGTCCGCGTGCGTGGTCGCGTGGGTCGACTCGAAGCACCCGCCCTGGTCGACGGCGATGTCCACGAGCACCGAGCCCGGCCGCATCGCACTGACCAGCTCGTCGCTGACGAGCCGGGGGGCGCGCGCGCCCGGCAGGAGCACCGCACCGATCACGAGGTCGGCCCCGACGACCTCCTGCTCGAGGGTGTACGCGCTCGAGGCGAGCGTGCGCACGCGGCCCCCGAACGCGACGTCGAGCTCGCGCAGCTTGGGCAGGGACACGTCCAGGATGGTCACGTCGGCCCGCATCCCGAGCGCGATCTCGGCGGCGTGCCGGCCGGCGACGCCGCCGCCGATCACGACGACCTTGCCGGGCGGAGTCCCCGGGACCCCGCTGAGCAGGACACCCGAGCCACCGCTGCTCTTCATCAGGTGGTAGGCGCCGACCTGCACCGAGAGCCGGCCGGCGACCTCGCTCATCGGGGCCAGCAGCGGCAGGGACCCGTCGGGGAGGCTGACCGTCTCGTACGCGATCGACGTCGTGCCGGCGTCGAGCAGCGCGTCGGTTCCCGGACGGTCGGCCGCCAGGTGCAGGTAGGTGAACAGGACCAGGTCCTCGCGCAGCAGGTGGTACTCCGCCGCGATGGGCTCCTTGACCTTGCAGAGCAGCTCGGCGGTGCCCCACACCTCGGCGGCCGTCTCGAGCAGCGTCGCACCGGCGCCGAGGTAGTCCTCGTCGGTGATCGCCGAACCGGCGCCCGCACCGCCCTGCACGAACACCTCGTGGCCCGCGGCCACCAGCTGGTGCACCCCGGCGGGGGTGATGGCCACCCGGAACTCGTTGTTCTTGATCTCGGTCGGAATACCTATCCGCATCGCGTCGCTCCCAGGTGGGCGGCGCCGCCGTCTGGTCGACGGCGACTTAGGTCCTATTCTGACGCGGTTCCGTGACAATCGTGAACTTCGCGTGTTTCGATTCGGTTTCCGTCGTCAGATGTTCGGTAGGATCACGAAATGCCTCCAGAAAATTCAGTGAGACGCACGTCACAGAGCCCCGTTCCGTCAGATGTTCATCTGGTGCTGGACCAGACGGACCGCCACATCCTGAGACTCCTCGAGCAGGACGCCCGGATGCCCAACAACGCCCTCGCCGCGGCCGTCGGGATCGCGCCGTCGACCTGCCTGGGGCGGGTCCGCGCGCTGCGCAGCTCGGGCGTCATCCGCGGGTTCCACGCGGAGCTCGACCCGGCCGCCGTCGGCCGCGACCTGCAGGCGATGATCGCGGTGCGGATGCAGGCGGGCGAACGCGGGCAGCTGACCGCGTTCGCCGAACGCGTCGCGGCGCGCCCGGAGGTGATGGACGTCTACTTCGTCGCCGGGGCGGACGACTTCCTCATCCACGTCGCCGTCCGCGACACCGCGACGCTGCGGGCGTTCGTCGTCGACCAGCTCAGCGCCCGTCCCGAGGTCGCCCTGACCGAGACCAGCCTGATCTTCGAGCACCTCCCCGCCGCCGGCGCCGTCCTGATCTGACCACCCCACCCGACGTGTCAGCCCCAGCGCGCCCCAGGGACCGCGCTGCGGCTGACAGGTTCTGAGCCCGTGAACGTGTCAGCGGTTGCGCGCGGCAGGGACCGCGTTGGGGCTGACAACTCGAGGAGGGGGTCAGTCGGCGAGGGTTTCGGTGAGGGCGTGGGTGCCCAGGGTCAGGAACGTCGGGTCGTCGTCGCAGTTCGCGAGGATCGCGACCGCGATGAGCAGGGCCCAGCCGCGGGCCCGCCGCCAGGTGTCCGGGGTGGTGCCGGTCAGCCGCGTGACCCGGGACCGGAACGCGCGCCGGCCGGGCGCGTCGAACGTCAGCCAGGCGGTCGCGAGATCCGTGGCCGGGTCGCCCGCGGTGAGATCCCCGAAGTCCAGCAGTGCACGCAACGTCCCGTCGCTCCCGACGAGCAGGTTCGCCGGGTGCAGGTCGCCGTGCACCCACACCCGCGGCCCGGACCAGACCGGCGTCGCGAGCAGGTCCGCCCACAGCGCGAGCACACGCACGGGCTGCGGGACGAGGCCACCGGCGACCCGCTCGCGCACGATCGCGTCCCGCTCGGCGAGCGGGACGCCGCGCCACGGGTTCGCCGGCGCGGTGCCCGGGGCCGGGACGTGCAGCCGGGCGACGACGTCGGCGAGGGGTGCGGCCAGCGAGCGGCGCTCGACCGGAGCCAGCGCCGATGCCGGGCGACCGTCGAACCATGGCACGACGCTCCACGCCCACCCGAAGGCCGCCGAGGGGACACCGACGCGCACCGGCGCCGGCACGGCCACCCCCAGGACCGGCGCGAGCACCGGCAACCATTCCTGCTCGTGCCGGACGAGCTCGGCGGCGGCCGCGCGGCGCGGCACGCGGACCGCCAGGTGCTCGCCGAGGCGCAGGATCGCGTTGTCCCATCCCGCCGCGACGGTGCGCAGCGGCAGGTCCGCGAGATCGGGGTGCTGCTCGGCCAGCAGGCGTCGCACCAGTGCGGGGGTCACGTCGACCTCGGCGGACGGCTTGTTCGCCACGCGGACCTCCTGCCTGCTGGTTGTGCCGACGCGCAATTGTCCTTCTCGATGCCCGGCGCGGCACGATGGGACCGTGCCCGACGTCGACCGCCTCGCCAGTGCCGGAGCACCGCTCCTGCTCGCGGTGCCGGACGTTACCTCCTACCTGCTCGGGACGTGGTCCGTCGAGCGCGAGCTGCTCGACCGGTCCGTGCGCGTGGCGGGCACGTTCCGCGGCACCGCGACGTTCCGACTGGTCTCCGGCAGCCCCGGTGCACCAGACGGCGCGGCGCTCCCGCTCGAGCACGCGGAGAGCGGCGAGCTCAGCTGGAGCGGCGTCGTCGGGACGGCCGAGCGCACGCTCTGGATGCATCCGGAGCCCGACGGCACCGCTCGGGTGAGGTTCGGTGACGGCAGGGCGTTCCACGATCTCGACCTGCGCACGGGCCGCTGGATCGCGCACCACCCGTGCGCCGCCGACACCTACACCGGCACGTTCACCGTCCGGTCCGACGACGAGTGGCGCGTGCGCTGGGACGTCACCGGGCCGACCAAGGACCAGCGGCTCTCGACCGTCTACCGGCGGACCTGAGCTCGGCTACCCACGCACGGGACGCGCGGCGAGGACCGCGACGTCGTCCGGGTCGCGCGGGTGCGCCATCGCGGCGAGCACCGAGTCCAGCAGCACGTCGAGCGGCTCGGCGGCCACCCGGGAGGCGGTCGCGCGCAGCGCGTCGAGGCGCTCGACCATCGCGTGCCCGCGCAGCTCGACGAGGCCGTCGGTGAACAGCAGCAACGTGGCACCCGGCGGGACCAGGTCGACGTGGTCGAATCGCGGCGCGCCACCGTCGACGCCGAGCAGCAGGTCGGGCTGGCCGACCAGATCGCGCACCCGCCCGTCGCGGTGCACGAGCACCGGCGGGTAGTGCCCGGCGCTGGACCAGGTGACCCGCGCGCCCTCGAGCGGTCCGAGCAGCTCCAGTCGCGCGACCAGTGCGGTCGCGACGGTGTCGCCCCCGAGGGCGAGGTTCGCCCGGTCCAGGCGCCCCAGCAGGGCCGACGGCGCCTCGGCGCGGTCCACCGCGAACCCCCGCAGGACGCTGCGCAGGTGTCCCATCTGCGCGGCCGCGCCGGCGTCGTGCCCCGCGACGTCCCCGATCACGAGCGTCGTGGACCCCGGGGAAGCCAGGGCGTCGTACCAGTCCCCGCCGACCCGCTCCCCCGCGCTCGCCGGGCGGTACCGGGCCGCGAGCTCGAGGCCGGCCACGGTCGGCAGCGTGCTGAGCATCGCCGCCTGGAGCGTGTCGGCGACCTCGCTGCGCGCGTCGAGCAGCCGGGCCCGCTGCAGGGCCCGGGAGGTGGTGTCGCCGAGCACCTCCAACAGTTCGCGGAGGTCGTCGTCGAGGTCCATCGGCAGCGTCCAGCCCAGGGCGAGCCAGCCGATCGGCAGCCCGTCCGCGACGAGCGGCAGGTAGGCACGCGCGCCGCGCGCCGGGAGGCCGACCTCGTCCGTCAGCCGCGGGAAGTCGGCGCGGACCGCGGTCTCGTCGGGGTAGAGGAGTGCGCGTCCGGTTCGCAGGACGTGCGGCCCCGGGAGCTCGGCGCCGGGATCGTGCGCGAGCCATTGGGCGGGGACGCGGCGCGCGGGGTCGTCGATGCCGGCGATGCGGATGCCGCGGGGCTCGCTCAGCGCAACCTCGCTGAACCCCGCGCCGAGAACCGTCTCGGACAGGGTCCGCACCGCGGCGACGACGTCGGCCTCGCCGGCGGCCGCGACCATCGTCTCGGCGAGCCTGAGCAGCAGCCGGGTCTGGCGGAGCCGGCGAACGAGCGGCGCGGACCGCTCACGTCGGTCGGTCGGCCCGGTCGTGTTCGTGATCTCGTCCCCCACCACGCCATCGTGCCCCGTCCGGAGCGCTCCAGGGGCGGTTCCGCGCGGCGTGTCAACCGCTGAGCACGGCCCACCTGCGCCGGTCCGGGTCGCCCTGCGGAACGACGAAGGCCCCGACCGCGCCTTTCGGCGGGTCGGGGCCTTCGCTTGACGTCCCGGTCCAGCATCTACTACGCCACTGCCCACCGCGACCGTTTGTTCTGGTTTTCGCGGCTTGAACCGCCCCCGGCCATGTTGGGGGCTGTCAGCGACGTGCCACCCGGTCCACGTCCGTCCACCCCTCACAAGGGGCGCGTTCCGTGGCCGAGCCGATCCTTCACGACGGGATGCTGGCACCACCGTGCAGACCGAATTCTGCTCGAACGCGTTGCCGCGTCCACACGACCTATCGGCCGCGCCTTGAGCGTTGTGAACCATAGCAACAGATTCGGGTACGCGCAATTCGCGCCGGGCGGCGCCCGCGCCGCCCACCTCTGCCCCGAGCGACACAGCAACGCCCCCCGTGTGGACGAGGGGCGGTGCCATCTGCTGTCTCAACAGTCCTGCACCGGCGACGGATCGCCGGAAACCTGTGCCCAGTGTAGGCCCCCGAGCGGCGCCTCCTACGCCGCCCCCACCGACTCCCGGGCCGCCATGACGTGCGCCGGCAGGTGCACCTCCGGCCGACCCTCGATGTGCAGCTCGGGCATCCGCCGCCCGAGCCACGCCGGCAGCCACCAGTTCGCCCGCCCCAGCAGGTGCATGGCCGCCGGGACCAGGAGCATGCGCACGACCGTCGCGTCGATGAAGATCGCCGAAGCCATCCCGACGCCGATCACCTTGAGGATCACGTCCGGGCTCGGGATGAACGCCGCGAACACCGCCACCATGATCGCCGCGGCCGCGGTGATCACCCGGCCCGTGCCCGCCAGCCCTTCCAGGATCGCGCGGTGGTTGTTGCCGGTGCGCAGCCATGCCTCGCGCATCCGGCTGACCAGGAACACCTCGTAGTCCATCGACAGCCCGAACAGCACCGCGAACATCAGCACCGGGACGAACGCGGGCAGCGGCGTCGGGGTGTCGATGCCGACGAGCCCGCCAAACCAGCCACCCTGCAGCACGTACGCGACCACGCCGTAGGCCGCCGCGACCGAGAGCAGGTTCATCGCCGCGGCCTTGAGGGCAACCGCCACGCTGCGGAATGCGACGAGCAGCAGCAGCATCGACAGCAGCACCACCCCGCCGATGAGCAGCGGGAGGCGCTTGACGATGTTCGCGGTCGAGTCGATCGACGCCGCCGTCGCGCCGCCGACGTGCACGGTGAGCCCGGTGCCGGCGGTCGCCAGTGGCAGCACCGTGTTCCGCAGGTCGCGCACGAGGTCCTCGGTCTTCGGGTTCTGCGGACCGGTCGTCGGCACCACGCCGAGGATCGCCGTGGTGCCGTCACCGCTGAGCTGCGCCGGGGTGACTGCGGCGACGCCCGACGTCGAGCGCAGCGCACCGCTCAGCCGGTCGAGCTGCGCGGCCGAACCGGCCCCCGGCAGCTCGGCCACCAGCAGCAAGCGGCCGTTCGAGCCGGCGCCGAACGCCTGGGTCTGCCAGTCATAGGCCTGCCGGGAGGAGGTGCCCGCGCGGTTGTTGCCGGCGTCGGGGAAGCCGAATCGCACGGCGAGGAACGGCGAGGCGAGCACGAGCAGCGCCGCCAGCCCGGCGAGAGCGGCGATCACCCGGTGCCGCTCGACCAGCGTGCTCCACCGGAGCCAGGCGGGCGACGGTTCGATGTGCCCGCCGACCGCGACCTCCACGGCGCGGGACCGGGCCAGCGGCAACCGCAGCCGGTCGATGTGCCGGCCGAGATAGCCGAGCAGGGCGGGGAACAGCGTGAGGCTCGCGAGCAGCACCACGAACACACCCAGGATCGTCACCAGGGCGGCGCCCCGCATGAACGACAGCCCCATCGCGAGCAGGCCGAGCATGCTCACGACCACCGTGCCGCCGGCGAGCAGGACGGCCCGCCCGGCGGTGTCGAGCGTCGCGACCGTCGCGGCCCGGTCGTCAAGGCCCACGGCCTTCCACTCGCGGAACCGGGTCACCATCAGCAGCGTGTAGTCGATCCCGATCCCGATGCCCATCATCGTCGCGAGCGAGGTGGACCAGTCGGGCGCGTCGACGAACGAGATCAGCACCGTCGTGAGCGACCCGCTCACGGCGAGCCCGGAGACCGCGACCAGGACCGGCAGCCCCGCCGCGACGACCGAGGCGAACATCACGAGCAGGATCACCACGGCGGCCGCGAGCCCGAGCCCCTCGGACCCGATCGCACCCTGCTCGACCTGCTGGATCGTGGCGCCGCCGAGTGCCACCTGTAGCCCCGGCCGCGACGCGGCGGCGGCGACGTCGAGCATGCGCCGGGTGTCCCCGAGCGGCATGTCGGGTGCGTTGACGACGTCCAGTCGCGCGTGGGTCACGAGCGTGCGGCCGTCCGCCGCGATGCCGCCCGGGGTTGCGTACGGGTCGTCGATCCCGGCGACGTGCGGCACGCGGGCCAGGTCGGCCAGCAGGGCACGCACCTCGGCCCGCGTGCCCGGGTCGGTCACCGGGCCGCTGGTGCGCACGACGACGCCGACGACGTCGCCCGCCTGGGCCGGGAACTCCTGCGCCACCAACCGCTGCGCCGCGCTCGAGTCCGAGCCGGGTGCAGAGTAGTCGGCGGTGAACTCGCCGCCGAAGCTGTTGGCGAGCACGACCGCCACGGCGAGCGCGCCGATCCAGCTGAGCACGGTGGCCAGCCGGTGCCGGAACGCGAGGTCGGCGAGCCTGCCGAGCGGGCCAGGAGACGCCATCGGGGGGACCACGTGGCGGGCGGGGTGAGTCGTGGTGCTGGGCATGGGATCGTCCTGGAGTCGAAGAGACGTTATGACTCATAACAAACACTATGCGGCGTCACTAGTCAAGACCCGTCACAAGAGTAATGTGATGTTACGAAGTTGCATCTGCCCTCGCTGCTGGAGGAGTTCACGTGACCGCCGAGCCGGTGCTGTCCCGCCGCGAACGCACCCGGATCGCCACGGTGGACGAGATCAAGTCCACGGCCCTTGCGCTGATGCGCGAGCAGGGCACCACGGACGTGCGGTTCACCGACATCGCCCGCGTCATGGGGGTGACCGCACCGGCGCTCTACCGCTACTTCGACGACCGCGACGAGCTGCTCACCGCGCTGATCGACGACGGCTTCCGCTCCCTTGAACGGCGCATCGCCGAAGCCCGCGAGCACGTCCCGGACGCCGACATCGCCGGGCGCTGGCTGGCCGCGGCGAACGCCTACCGCGACTGGGCACGCGGCGAGCCGCAGCAGTTCGCACTCGTGCTCGGCATGCCCATCCCGGGCTACGCCGCGCCGGAGCAGGGCACGACGACGGAGGCCGCGAAGGGCGCGATGGACCAGCTCGCCACCCTGTTCATCGCCGCTGCCATGCAGGGCGGGCTCGGCGATCCGCTGATCCGGGAGGTCTCCCCCACAGTCACCGAGTGTCAGCTCACCAAGCAGGGCGAGAAGGATTGGCTGATCTCGCCGGAGAGCTTCCAGGCGATGCTGCTGACCTGGGCGATGCTGCACGGGTTCACCTCGCTCGAGGTGCACGGGCACCTCGACTGGCTGACTCCCGAGGCGCGCGACGCGCTGTTCCTGAGCCAGGTGCGGCTCGCCGCGAAGGCCGCCGGGCTGCCGGTACCACCCGCCTGACGCTCACGCCCAGGCCGCCCGCGCCGCGACCAGGGCGGCAACCTCGACCGTGGCGACCACCACGGCGAGCAGCACGGACATGCCGGTCAGCGTGATGTTGAAGATCCGGCGCAGCGGGTTCCCCATCGCCCAGCCGTAGGCCCGCACCATGAGCACGCCGTCGGTCGTGTCGCACAACGTCATGCCGGCGGCGAACAGCAGCGGCAGGGCCACGATGGCCACGGCAGGCAGCGCGCCACCGGCCGTCGAGCCCACCACCAGGCCGACGGCGGCGACCTGCGTCGCGGTGTCGAATCCGAGCCCGAAGAGCAGCCCGACGAAGAACACCTGCCACGAGCGGGTGATCGCCGTTCGTGTCCTTCGAGGCCGAGCCCCAGCCGAGCGGGCAGGGCACCAGCACGTGCAGGTAGCGGGCACCGTGCATCCCCATGGCGCGCTCGACCTTGGCCTCTAGGTCGCGCAGGTCCATCCGACCGGCCGACGCGCGCGTCGCGGCGTCGAGCACGTACCGCCCACCGAGCGCCTCGCCGCAGCCCTGGCACGCGCGGTGCCCGGACGTGAGGGAGTTGGCACGGCCCTGCTCGGACTGCGCGCTGCGCTGGGCCGGGTCGAGCAGCCGGTTGCCGACCGCGAAGCTGCCGACCTGGTAGAACTTCACCGGAGTGCTCATGGCCTCTCCGCCCGCTGTCCGACGACGGCGCGGTCGCGGTCGCCCAGGTGCACCAGCTCCAGCTCGTGGTCGACCAGCGCGTGGTCGAGGTCGAGGAACGACAGGGCGGGCAGGCCGTCGCCCACCGCGCGCTCGATCATGGTCCGCAGCGACGCGGCGGTGATCGGCCGGCCGCCGAGCCCGGCGATCACGGACCGCACGGCGACGCCGGTCCCGTTCAGCGCGATCTGCACGTCACCGGCCACGACGCCGCCGAGACCGACGGCCAGCGCGCGGTCGATCACGACGACACGCGTGGCCCCGGCGAGCGCGGCGCGAATGGCGTCGGCCGGGAACGGGCGGAACGAGGTGATGCCCAGCAGCCCGACGGCGACGCCACGGTACGGCCGCACCAGCCCGCCGGAGTCGCGCCCGAAGACGTCCGCGAACTCGGCGGCGACCCGCGGGATGACCTCGAGCGCGTCGAGCTGGCGCATGTGGGCGAGGTAGCGCACCTCGGTGAACGCCTCCGGACCCACCATCGCCCCGATGGACACGGGCCGGTCGGGATCGAGGACCTGGCGCGGCGCGAAGCGCGGCAGGAAGGAGTCGACCGGTCCCCGCTCGGGCACGTCGACACGCTCGGTCGCATGGGTGAGCACGAACCCGTCCATGCAGACCATCACCGGGACCGAGAGCTCCTCGGCGATCCGGAAGATCGCCTCGACCATGTACAGCAGCCCCTGGCTGGAGGTCGCCGTGTAGGAGCGGGCACCGACCGCAGACGCCCCGATCGCCCCGGACATGGCCGCGAACTCCGACTCCACGTTGATGTACTCGCACCCCACCAGCTCGCCCGCCTTCACCATCCGGCTGAGCTCCTCCACGACGTGCGTCTGGGGCGAGATCGGATAGGCGCAGATGACCTGCGGGCGACACGCGGCGACGGCGGACGCCACGGCCCGCGAGCCCTCAACTTGTTGCAGCATGGGACACCTCGCCGCGCACGAGGCGGTACGCGGCCGTGGCGGCCGCGCCGTTGGCGAGTCCGACCGCCCCGGGGAACCGGTCCACGAGCGCCGCGACCACCGAGTCCAGCGAGATCTGGCCGGTGAGCGCCGCGAAGGCCCCGAGGAGGGGGACGTTCGGCAACGGCCGGCCCACGTGCTCGATCGCGAGCTCGGTGGCGGGCACGGTCATGACATGCCCGGGCGGCAGTTCGGCGACGGCGCCGGCCAGCCCGAGCTGCTCGGGGGTGAGCGACGAGTTGAGCAGCAGGTAGCCGTCGGGCGTCAGCCCGGAGAGCAGGTCGCAGTGCAGCAGCAGGGTGACGTCCTGGACGATCAGGGCGTCCGGGGACGCAATCGGCTCGTGGGTGCGCAGAGGCGCGTGGGCGATCCGGCAGAACGACACCACCGGGGCACCGGTGCGTTCGGACCCGAAGCTGGGGAAGGCCTGCGCATGCCTGCCCTCCCGGAAGGCCGCCACCGACAACAGCTCGGCGGCCGTGACGACACCCTGCCCGCCCCGCCCATGGATGCGCACCTGGAACATGCCGGATCACCAGCTCTCGTTCCTTCCGGACTACTACTGCGCAGGACCCACCGACCAGGACGAACGTCCCGGACCGCGGGCGAACGGGACCGACGGACCCGGCCGAGCGCTCCCGAGCCGGCGGACGCCGGCGGCGGCCGACCTTTACGTTCTGGAAATATCCAGGTCACACGCTGAAACACGGTCGCCGTACGGTACGACGCAACGACGCGAGAAGCCGACCTGGCTGACCTCCATACCGCCGAGCGCGATCGAGAGCAGGACGAGTACGCATGCAGACTGATCAACAGCTCTCCCACTCGCTCAAGCCGAGACACCTGTCGATGATCGCGATCGGGGGTGTGATCGGCGCCGGGCTGTTCGTCGGCTCCGGAGCCGCTATTCAGCAGGCCGGACCCGGCATCTTGCTCGCCTATGCGGCGGCCGGCCTGGTCGTCATCCTGGTCATGCGGATGCTGGGCGAGATGGCAGCGGCAAATCCGGAGACCGGGTCGTTCTCGACCTACGCCGACAAGGCGCTGGGTCGCTGGGCGGGGCTGACAATCGGGTGGCTCTATGCGTGGTTCTGGATCATTGTGCTGGGAATTGAGGCAACGGCCGGCGCGGCGATCATGCACCGCTGGATTCCCGGCGTGGCCCAGTGGGAATGGGCACTGGTCCTGATGGTCTGCCTGACGTTGACGAATGTCGCGTCGGTGAAGTCCTTCGGCGAGTTCGAGTTCTGGTTCGCCTCGATCAAGGTCGCCGCGATCGTCATCTTCCTCATCCTGGGCACGGCGGCCGTGTTCGGCCTGATCCCGGGCGTCGAGGCACCCGGCCTGAGCAACCTCACCGGACGAGGCGGGCTGTTCCCCAACGGCGGGGGCGCCGTCATGGCCGGGCTGCTGGTCGTCGTGTTCGCGTTCTTCGGGGCGGAGATCGCCACAATCGCCGCCGGCGAGTCGGCCAACCCGGTGGACGCCGTCAAGAAGGCCGTCAAGTCCACCGTGTGGCGGATCCTGATCTTCTACATCGGGTCCGTGGCGATCGTGGTGACCCTGCTCCCGTGGGACAGCACGTCGGTGGCGAAGAGCCCGTACGTCGCCGTCATCGAGCGCTTCGGGATTCCCGGCGCCGGCACGATCATGGACGTCGTCGTGCTGACCTCGGTGCTGTCCTGCCTGAACTCCGGCCTGTACACGGCCAGCCGCATGCTGTTCTCGCTCTCGTTGCGGGGCGACGCACCCACGTCGTGGCGCAAGGTCTCCAAGCGCGGCGTGCCCGCCGCGGCGGTGCTGGCGTCGACCACGGTCGGATTCATCACGGTGGGCCTGAACTACATCGCCCCGGACACGGTGTTCCTGTTTCTCGCCAACACCTCCGGCGCGATCGCGCTCTTCGTCTGGCTGGTCATCGCGGTCTCCCAGCTGATCCTGCGCCGCCGGATGGGGCCGGCCGCGAAACAGCTCGAGCTCAAGATGTGGGCGTTCCCGTACCTGACCTGGCTGACGATCGGCAGCATCGTCGCCCTGCTGATCGGCATGGGGATCCTCAAGGAGACCCGCGAGTCACTGTGGCTCTCGGTCGCGCTGGCCGGAGTGGTGGCCGGCATCGGTCTCTACCGGTACCCGAAGGGATCCGCCCGCAAGGCGGCCGAATCCCTCGAGTCGGACGTCCAGGCGGAACCGGCGAACGATCCGGAGCCTGCGACCACCGTGGTGTGAGGTCGTCGGCGAGGTGATCGCGGGCGTGCCATGCGCAGTGCCGACCGGCGC
>NZ_DATCNW010000382.1:0-6253 GCF_036565025.1 Pengzhenrongella sp. | reverse complement strand
GTCCTATAGGACGTCAACGCTCGGACGTTGCGGGGTTGAGGACGTGCTGCGGGGTCAGCGCGTGGGCCGTCGGGCGCGGCGGGAATGCGTCGGGTGGCCGGGTCCGTTGGGGCGGATGTGACCAGTCGACTGTTCGAGCCCCTGACCCTTCGGGGCACCACCTTCCCCAACCGCATCTGGCTCGCGCCGATGTGCCAGTACTCCGCGGTCGACGGCGTACCGAATGACTGGCACCTCGTCCACCTGGGCGCGCGGGCGTCGGGCGGGTTCGGCCTGGTGATCGCCGAGGCGAGCGCCGTCGTGCCCGAGGGGCGCATCAGCGCCCAGGACACCGGCATCTGGTCCGACGAGCAGGCGGTCGCCTGGCGCCGGATCGTCGACTTCGTGCACGAGCGTGGGACGCTCGCCGGGATCCAGCTCGCCCACGCCGGCCGCAAGGCCTCGACGCATGGTCCCTGGTCCGGCGGCACCGGCTCGCTGCCGGTGCCCGACGGCGGCTGGCCGACCGTCGCGCCGTCGGACTCCGCCTTCCCCGGCTACCGGGCGCCGGTCGCGATGACCACTGCGCAGATCGCGGAGCTGCCGGGCGCGTTCGCCGCGGCCGCGACCCGCGCGGACGCCGCGGGCTTCGACGTCGTGGAGCTGCACGCCGCGCACGGATACCTGCTGCACGAGTTCCTGTCGCCGCTGTCCAACGAGCGCACCGACGAGTACGGCGGCTCGCTCGAGAACCGGGCGCGCCTGCTGATCGAGGTCGTGGACGCCGTCCGCGCCGCCTGGCCGCAGGACAAGGCGCTGTTCGTGCGGTTCTCGGCGACGGACTGGGTGGACGGCGGGCTCACCGTCGCCGAGGTCACCGAGGTCGCGAAGGACCTCGCCGCGCACGGCGTCGACCTGGTGGACGTGTCCACCGGCGGCAACGCGCCGGCGGCCATCCCGATCGGGCCGGGCTACCAGGTGCCCGCCGCGCGCGCCGTGCGCGAGGGCTCGGGACTGCCCGTCGGCGCCGTCGGCCTCATCACCACCGCGCACCAGGCCGAGCAGATCTTGGTCGACGGCGCCGCCGACGTCGTGCTGCTGGCCCGCGCCGCCCTGCGCGACCCGATGTGGCCGCTGCGCGCGGCGCACGAGCTGGGCGTCGATCCCGACCGGGCGCCGTGGCCGAAGCAGTACACCAGGGGTGCCTGGCGCTAGCGGTCACCTCCGCCGTTCGCGATCGGGTGAGGAAGTAGCCGCCGGCGATCGCGAGGAACGGAACGCCGAACGCGATCGCCGCGATGGCCGGCCAGGGAGTGACGACCTGCCAGTCGAGATTCACGATCGCGTACCGGTACCGCTCCGCGAGGACCAGCACCCGGCCCGGCTTCCCCGGCGCGCCGCTTCGCCGGGACACGCGAACCGCTGCGACCGGGCCCAGGTAGCGTGCTCGAGTCCGGCATCCCATTTGAGTTGCGCCAGTGGTACCGTTTTTGAATGGATGGGTCGTATCCGGTGGTGATGGGCGACAGGGGCCGGTTGGTGGTCCCCGCCGCGGTGCGCGCCCGAGCGGGTTTCGAGGCCGGCGCGCCCCTGGTCCTGCTCGAGACGCCCGGCGGGATCGTGATCCTCACCCGCGCGCTCGCGCGTGCTCGCGTGGCTGCGGAGCTCGCGGGGGCGGATCTGGTGGGAGAGCTGCTGGCTGAGCGTCGCGCCGACGCGCGGGCCGAGGACACGAGCGCGTGAGTCTCGTGCTGGATGCCTCCGCATTGCTCGCCTTCCTGCGGGCGGAGCCCGGTGCGGACGTCGTGGAAGCGTGCCTTACGCAAGACCCGTGCTGTGCGGCCGTGAATTGGTCCGAGGTCGCCCAGAAGGTGCGCGCCACGGGCGCGGACTGGCCGCTGGCGCGGGCCCTGCTGCTCAGCTACGGGGTGCGAGTCGAGCCGAGCACCCTCGCGGACGCCGAGTGGGCCGCTGAGCGGTGGCGTCATGGGGAGGGCTTGTCGCTCGCAGATCGGTTCTGCCTGGCTCTCGCCGCACGCATGGACGCGCCGGTGTGGACCGCCGATACGGCGTGGGGCAGTGTGCCGCCCGTCCATCAGATCCGTTGAGCCAACGTTCGCGCCGCGCAGTCGATCATCGTTTCGGTGCCGCCGGCGCCTCGGGGTCAAGGGTGATGCCGGTCGGACCGGGCGCTGCCCGCCCAGCCGGCAACCACACAGCCATCATCGAGTTCCTTGTCGAGGACGTCGACGCTGCGTTCACTCGTCGGCTACCGCAACAGCCGCACCAGGATCGTTAGGTCGAGCTGAGCCCAGGCCCGATCGGCCGTGAGCACCTCGGCTGGGGTGCTGCGCACGCCAACGGCAAGACCACGCAGCTTCGAGGACGCTCACTCGGATGGATCAGGGCGAGGACGGCGGAGGTGTTACGTATTTCCGTTGCCCCGGCGCACTCCCGGATGGTGCACTGCGGTGCCAGCGCGACCGAGCAAGGAGAAATGACATGACCGAAGCATTCATGACCCGCCAGCAGGTGCTCATCACCTCGACCAAGGACATGTTGCTTCGTGAAATCACTCAATCTGGGAATTGTCGCGCACGTCGATGCCGGTAAGACGAGCCTGACCGAACGATTGCTCTACACCACCGGCGTCATCGACGAGGTCGGCAGCGTCGACGGTGGTAACACCCAGACCGACACCCTGGCGCTCGAGCAGCAGCGCGGGATCACCATCAGATCCGCTGTCGTGTCGTTCACCATCGACGACACCACCGTCAACCTCATCGACACCCCCGGCCACCCGGACTTCATCGCCGAGGTGGACCGGGTGCTCAGCCTGCTCGACGGCGCGGTGCTCGTCGTCTCCGCGGTGGAGGGCGTTCAGGCACAGACCCGCGTGCTCCTGCGGGCCCTGCAGCGGCTGCACATCCCGGCGCTGATCTTCGTGAACAAGATCGACCGCGCCGGCGCCACGCCGGAGGCCGTCTTCCGGCAGGTCCGCGACCGGCTGGCCCCGGTCGCGATCTCGATGGGCACCGTTAGCGAGCCGGGGATCCGGCGCGCCGCGTTCGTGCCGCACGGCCGGGCCGACGCCGATCTCGCCCGCCAGACCCGGGCGGGGCTCGCCTGTCCGGTGTTCTTCGGGTCGGCGATCACCGGCGCGGGCCTCGAGGAGCTGGTGGCCGGCGTCGCCGAGCTCCTGCCGACGACCGACGGCGACGTCGACGGTGCCGTCTCGGGCACGGTGTTCAAGGTCGAGCGCGGTGCGGCAGGAGAGAAGGTCGCGTACGTCGCCCTGGTCTCCGGGTCGATCCGGGTCCGGGACCGGTTGCGACTCGTCGGCCGGGACGAGGCCAAGGTCACGGCGATCCGGGTCTTCGCCGCCGGCGCCGCCGTCGCGCGCGCCTGCGTGGTCGCCGGTCAGATCGCGAAGGTGTGGGGCCTGGCGCCGGTGCAGGTCGGGGATGTGATCGGGGTACCGCCCGCGGGCTCGGCCGCCCAGCACTTCTCCCGGCCGACCCTGGAGACGGTCGTCGACCCCTGCCGCCCGCATGAGCGGGGCGCCCTGCACGCCGCGCTGACCCAGCTCGCCGAGCAGGACCCGCTGATCGACCTGCGTCAGGACGACGTCCGCCGCGAGCTCTCGCTCTCGCTGTACGGCGAGGTGCAGAAGGAGGTCGTCCAGGCGACGCTGGCCGACGACTACGGCGTCGACGTCACCTTCCGCACGACCACCACCATCTGCGTAGAACGCCTGGTCGGCTCGGGCACGGCCACGGAGCTCCTCGGGGTGGAACCCAACCCGTTCCTCGCCACGGTCGGGCTCCGTCTCGACCCTGCGCCGGTCGGCAGCGGCATCGAGTTCCGCCTCGAGGTGGAGCGCGGCTCGATGCCACCGGCGTTCTTCCTCGCCGTCGAGCAGACCGTCGCGGAAACCCTGCGGCAGGGGCTGCACGGGTGGGAGATCACCGACTGCACGGTCACGATGACGCATTCGGGGTACGCGGCGAGGCAGAGTCATTCCCACGGGAGCTTCGACGCGAGCATGTCCAGCACCGCCGGCGACTTCCGCAACCTCACGCCGCTGGTCCTGACGAGCGCGCTGCAGCAGGCCGGCACGGTGGTCACCGAACCGATCCATCGCTTCGAGCTCGAGATCCCGGCCGAGACGCTCGGCGCCACGCTGCGCGCGCTGGCTCAGGTGCGAGGCGTGCCGCTGGGCACCGAGCCGCAGGGCTCCTCGTTCCTGCTCCGCGGCGACATCCCCGCCGCGCGGGTGCACGACCTCCGACGGCTGCTCCCGACCCTCACTCGCGGCGAAGGTGTCCTGGTCAGTGCGTTCGCGCACTATCGCCCGGTCAGCGGTCCGGTTCTCGAGCGACCCAGGACGGACAACAACCCGCTCGACCGGCGCGGGTATCTGCTCCGGGTCCCCCGCTGACGGGCCCCGTACGACTTCGCGCACACCGCCGAGGCGGAGACGCGAGTCTTCAACAAGGAGGTCTGGACGCGACGAGAACAACTCCCGGGTCGGGCGGCGAGCGCCGTCGTGCGCCCCTACGGGTTGCTGCGCGCGGCCTTCTCGACCGCCGCCGCGACCACGCTCGTCACGTCCGGGTGGAACACGCTCGGCACGATGTAGGTCGCGTTGAGCTCCTCGTCGGTCACGACCGAGGCGAGCGCGGTCGCCGCGGCGAGCAGCATCGCCTCGTTGATCCGGTTGGAGCGCGCGTTCAGCAGCCCGCGGAAGACGCCCGGGAACGCGAGCACGTTGTTGATCTGGTTCGCGAAGTCCGACCGCCCCGTGCCGACGACGGCGGCGTGCTGCGCGGCCGCGACCGGGTCGACCTCGGCGCGCGGGTTGGCCATCGCGAACACGATCGAGTCGGGCGCCATCGTCGCGATGTCGTCGCCGTCGAGGATGTCCGGCGCCGAGACGCCGATGAACACGTCCATTCCCGCGATCGCACTCTTCAGGGTTCCGGTCACACCGCGCGGGTTCGTGTGCTCGGCGGTCCACGCCAGCTCCGGGGCGAGGCCGGGCCGCTCGGTGTGGATCACGCCCGCAATGTCGGCCACGACGACGTCGACCGCGCCCGCCGCCAGCAGCAGCTTGAGCACGGCGGTGCCCGCCGCCCCGGCGCCCGAGAGCAGGATCTTGGCCTCGGGCAGCTTCTTGCCCACGACCCGCAGCGCGTTGGTCAGCGCCGCGACGACGACGATCGCGGTGCCGTGCTGGTCGTCGTGGAAGACCGGGATGTCGAGCCGCTCGCGCAGGCGCCGCTCGATCTCGAAGCAGCGCGGCGCGGCGATGTCCTCAAGGTTGATGCCCGCGAACACCGGCGCGATCGCGACGACCGTCTCGACGATCTGGTCGACGTCGGTCGTGTCGAGCGCGATCGGGAAGGCGTCGATCCCGGCGAACCGCTTGAACAGCACCGCCTTGCCCTCCATGACGGGCAGCGCGGCGAGCGGGCCGATGTTCCCCAGGCCGAGCACCGCGGTGCCGTCGGTGACGACCGCGACGGTGTTGCGCTTGATGGTGAGCCGGCGGGCGTCCTCGGGGTTCGCCGCGATCGCCTCGCAGACGCGCGCGACCCCCGGGGTGTACGCCATGGACAGGTCGTCGCGGTTGCGCAGCGGGACCTTGGACTCGATCGAGAGCTTTCCGCCCAGGTGCAGCAGGAACGTGCGGTCGCTGACCCGGCCGACGACGACGCCCGGAAGCGCCTTCAGCGCGTCGGTGATGTCCTCCGCGTGCGCCTCGCCGCGGGTCGCGCACGTCACGTCGACGGTGATGCGCTCGTGGCCCGACGCGGTGACGTCGAGGGCGGTGACGATGCCGCCGGCGCGTTCGATCGCGGTCGTCAGCTCGCTGACGGCCGTGGGGCGAGCCTCGACCTCCAGCCGGGCGGTGATCGAAGAGGACACGCTCGGCGCTGAGGTCATGAGCCGAGTGTGCCATCGGGAGCGGGGTACTTGCCGCGTCGTCCAGCAACGCGACCCGGGGGAAGGAGGGGTGTCGAGCGGGGCTTTACGCTGGCGGGCGTGATCACCGACCCCCTCGCGCCGCTTGCCGAGCTCCCGGGGGTCGCCGACGCGGTCGCGCGGGCCCGGGCGGCCTGCGAGGAGCTGCGCTGGCACGAGGCGTTCCGGCGCCGCTGGCGTGAGGTCCGCGCCGAGGCGACCGTGCGGTCCGCCCGCGCGAGCGCTGCGCTCGAGGGCGCGCGGGTGCCGGTCGACGTGCTGCGCGACGCCGCCCGGGGTGCCGCGC
>NZ_DATCNW010000381.1:0-15253 GCF_036565025.1 Pengzhenrongella sp. | reverse complement strand
GGGTGAGAGGTGGTCGTCGACGTCGATTCGAGGGCGAGCTCTTGTCCTCAGAACGGCGACCTGTCACACGCTGAGCGGCATAGCCCGCGCGCTTGTTCTTTCGGAGGGGAACGTGGGGGCCTGCCCAACTGAACGGCATTGACCCTAACCCCGGGATCTTCGGGCACGATCGGATGCATGAACGCACCCCTGGGACAATGAGCGCCATGACCGACTCAGACGGATCCGTGCGCCGCCCGCGCCGCCCGGCGATGCTCGATCCGCGGGCGGCCGACGAGCTGCCCGGGGACACCGACCCGGCGCTGCGCTCGGAGATCGCGCACACGACCGCGGGCGCCATCGTGCATCAGGCGCGGGCCTCGGAGGACCCGCTGGTCGTCGAGCGGCTGGTCCGGCTGGTGGAGGCCGAGGGGCTCGACGTCGTCGCCGCGCTGTGGGCGGACAGCCCGCCCGGCACCCTTCCGGGTGCGTTGTGGCGGCTGTACGTGTTGCGCGAATGGGTACGCCGGGACCCGGCCACCGTGGCCGAGCGATTCCGCAGCGGGGTGGTCGCGGCCCAGGTGCCCGGAGTGGTCGCGGGCGTCGCGATGCACCCCGGTCCCGAGGACGTGCGCGCGGTCGCCGACGCCGTCCTGTCGGGCGTCTTCGCAGGTGACCTCGCGATCGCACTCGAGCGGGGCGCGGCCTTCTGCCGCGTGCTCGCGACCGGTGCGGCGTTCGACGCCGACGACGTCGACGACCTCGACCCCGTCGGCGCCCGCAGGCTGACCCGCGGCGCCTCGTCGCTGATCCGCACGGCCGAGGAGCTCGAGCTCGCCGCGGACCTCTGGAGACGCGACCGGCTCGACTGAGTCACGGGCGTGCGGTAGGGCTGCTCGGGTACAGTGGTCGACGACGTCGGGCCGCGGTAGCCCCGGGCTCCACATATCGCCGCTTCGAGCGGCCTTCGCGCCGACAGGCGCTTCCCGGTCCGGCGTCGTCCTCAGGGCGTCCCCCGCCACCTTGTGGACGCGCTGCGCGAGATCTTCGATATTGCGGGCTAGATGCGAGCCTGATTGCTGTCAGTGCTCGCCCCAGCGTCCCCCATCGGAGCCCCGCCCGTGCGCTTTCGCCTGACCCCGCGCGATACCTCCTTCTTTGATCTCCTGGCCGACTCCGCGGCGCATCTCGTGACCGGGGCGAACCTGCTCGCCGAGCTGCTCGGCGCCGACAAGCAGGGGCGCAAGGCGCTGAACAAGGAGCTCGCGCACGTCGAGCACCTGGCCGACGAGTCGACGCACTCGATCATGCGCCGGCTGAACCAGACGTTCGTGACGCCCTTCGACCGGGACGACATCTACAACCTCGCCTCCGCGCTGGACGACTGCATGGACTACATGGAGGAGGCCGGCGACCTCATCGTGCTGTACAAGCTCGACGAGCTGCCGGCCCGGGTCTCCGACCAGATCCAGGTCCTGCAGCGCTCCGCAGAGCTGACCGCGGACGCCATGCCGCGGCTCCGCTCGATGTCGGACCTCGCCGAGTACTGGGTCGAGGTGAACCGCCTGGAGAACCAGGCCGACAAGATCCACCGCAAGCTGCTCGCGCAGATGTTCGACGAGATCTCCGACCCCATCTACCTGATGAAGCTCAAGGAGGTCGTCGAGCGTCTCGAGGACGCGGCCGACGCGTTCGAGAAGGTCGCGAACACCGTCGAGACCATCGCGCTCAAGGAGTCCTGAGTCTCCGGTGGAGATGTTCCTTGTCCTCTTCGTGGTTGTCGTCGCCCTCGGGTTCGACTACACGAACGGGTTCCATGACGCTGCCAACGCGATCGCGACCTCGGTCTCGACCCGCGCGCTGACCCCCCGCGTCGCGCTCATCATGGCGGCGGTGTTCAACCTCATCGGCGCCTTCCTCGGCACCGCGGTCGCCGTCACGATCGGTTCCGGCATCATCGACATCGGGCCCGAGGCGGGGGTGCACGGGCTCACGATCGTGCTCGCCGGCCTGATCGGCGCGATCACCTGGAACCTCATCACATGGCGGCTCGGGCTGCCGTCGTCCTCGACGCACGCGCTGATCGGTGGCCTGACCGGTGCGGGCATCGCGTCCGCGACGACGGTGCACTGGAGCGTGATCCTCGACAAGGTCGTGCTGCCGATGCTGCTGTCGCCACTGGTCGGGTTCGCGCTGGCGTACGTGCTGATGGTCGGCGTGCTCTGGATCGTGCGGTCCATGGCGCCGGCCAAGACGATGCGCCGGTTCCGGCTCGCCCAGACGGCGTCGGCCGCCGCGATGTCGCTCGGGCACGGGCTCCAGGACGCGCAGAAGACCATGGGCGTCATCGTCCTGGCGCTGGTCGCCGGGGGGCTGCTGCCCGAGGGCAGCGACATCCCGCTGTGGGTCAAGCTCGCCTCGGCCAGCGCGATCTCGCTCGGCACGTACTCCGGCGGCTGGCGCATCATGCGCACGCTCGGGCGCAAGATCATCGAGCTCGACCCGGCTCGCGGCTTCGTCGCCGAGTCCGTCGCCGCGTCGGTGCTCTACGTGACGGCGTTCATCTTCCAGGCCCCGATCTCGACCACGCACACGATCACCTCGGCGATCATGGGCGTCGGCGCGACCCGCCGCCTGTCGGCCGTCCGCTGGGGCGTCGCGAAGAACATCGCGATCGCCTGGGTCCTCACGATCCCGATGGCCGGCCTGGTCGCCGCCCTGATGTACTTCGCACTGCGCCCCTTGCTCTCCTAGCCCCGATCCGACCTGTCAGTCATGCTCCGCCCTGGCGGGCGGCCCGTTCCGGGCTGGAAATGGCGACTTTCGATCTAGACATAGCGCGGTCCCTGGTGCGCGCTGGGGCTGACGGTCCCGAATCGACCCTGTGTCCGGTGGGCCCAGCGGCGCCTCGTGCTCGGTTCGTGCGCGTCGAGCGCTGGGTGTAGCGCTGGGTGTAGCGAGAGTGCACCTCCCGGTGCACGTTCGATACACCCAGACCTACACCCAGCCCCATTCCGGTGCGGCACTCGGTGCGCTGAGCCCAGCTCGCCGGCGAAGTCCGCGCGAGCCGACCCCGCAACACCGTCCAGGCCTCCGCGGTCGGCCGCACGGGCCCGAGTTCGCCGGTTCGACGACGAATTCGTCGGTCTCGATCGGCGAACTCGAATCCAACCGGCGAACTCGTCGATCGGAACGGCACCCGACCGGACCGGAGAGCAGGACCTCACACCCCGCCCCGACACCCCCTCGGGGCTTGCCCATTCCCCAAGAGAGTCAGCCCAGTGCGCACCGGAGCGCGCGGGGGGTCTGACGTCGGTGCGGGGTCAGGGGTGGTGGAGCTCGGTGGCGAGGACTCGGGGGCCGGCGGGGGTCTGGTTGACGTGGGCCACCAGGATGTGGCCGGGGCGCAGGAACGGGTCCTTGGTCGGCAGGCGCTTGGCCACCTGGCGCAGGGAGTGCTGGCCGAGGACGTCCAGGACCGTGGGCAGCACCGGGCGGTGGGTGCACACCACCTCGTCGTGCCCGGTCTCGAGCAGCCGGCGCACCTCGCCCGCGACCCGGCTCGGGGACCGTTCGTGCTCGGCCTCGGTCAGCTCGGAGTAGCCCGGGGTCAGGCCGGCCGCCTCGGCGTACGGCTCGATCGTGCTCGTGCACCGCTCCCAGGCGCTGGTCACCACGTCGCGCACCCCGAACGCCGCCAGCACCGGCACGAGCGCCACGGCCTGCGCGCGGCCGACCGGGGTCAGCGGGCGATCGGTCTCGTCACCGTCCCAGGACGACCGGGACACGGCCTTCGCGTGCCGCGCGACCACCAGGGCCGACGTCTCCAGGCGCCCCTTCGCGTGCAGCGCGACCAGCGCGGTCAGCGGGCCGGCGTCGGTTGCGCGGGTCAGGCTCTGCTCGGCCTTCTCCACGCTCATCCACGCGATGTCGTCGATCTCGTCGGTCGACGCCGGGGTGACCGGCAACCGGGCCGCCAGGGCCGGGGCGTCGTCGGGCCCCGCCACGCGCGCCGCCCAGTGGTGCACCCGCTTGGCCCGGCCGTCCGCCAGCCGGTAGTGCAGCCTCGGCAGCGGGGAACCGAGCACGACGGCGTGGCCCGTCTCCTCGTAGACCTCGCGGACCGCGGCGGTCGGGAACGCCTCGCCCAGGTCGACCTTTCCCTTGGGCCAGGACCAGTCCTGGTAGCGCGGCCGGTGCACGAGCAGCACCTCGATCGCGTGCTCGCCGACCCGCCAGACGACCGCACCGGCCGCCTCGACGCGTCGCTGGGGCGGTGGGTTGGTGCTCACCGGGTGCGGGCCGGGCGCCGGCGCTGTGCGATGTGCCAGGCCTGCAGGTCGAGCAGCGGCTCGCCCAGCTCGTCGACGCTGTGCCGGACCCAGGTGCCGTCCGGCTGCAGGTGCCAGGAGGAGGTTCCGTCGTCCATCGCGCGGTCGTTCAGGTCCACCAGCTCGGTGACCTCGTCCGGGCTGATGATCCGGATGAGCGTCTCGACGCGGCGCTCCAGGTTGCGGTGCATGAGGTCGGCCGAACCGATGTAGACCTCCGGGCCGTCCCCCTCGGAGTCGGCGAACGCGAAGATGCGCGAGTGCTCGAGGAACCGCCCGAGGACCGAGCGCACCCGGATCGTCTCGCTCAGCCCGGGCACGCCCGGGCGCACCGAGCAGATCCCGCGCACCACGAGGTCGATCGGCACGCCCACCTGGGACGCCCGGTACAGCGCGTCGATGACCGCCTCGTCGACGACGGAGTTGACCTTGATCTTGATCCAGGCCGGGCGGCCCGCGAGGTGCGCGGCCGCCTCCCGGTCGATCCGCTCGATCAGGCCCGACCGCATCGAGCGCGGCGCGACGAGCAGCCGGTGGAACCGGGTGTTCGGGGCGTAGCCGCTGAGCTGGTTGAACAGCCGCGTGAGGTCCTGCCCGACGTCGAGGTCGCAGGTCAGCAGCCCGTGGTCGGTGTACAGGCGGGCGGTCTTCGGGTTGTAGTTGCCGGTGCCGACGTGGCAGTACCGGCGCAGCCCGTCCGACTCCTGGCGCACCACCAGGCTCAGCTTGCAGTGCGTCTTGAGCCCGACGATCCCGTACACCACGTGCACGCCCGCCTGCTCGAGCTTGCGGGCCCAGGAGATGTTGGCCTGCTCGTCGAACCGCGCCTTGATCTCGACCAGGGCGAGGACCTGCTTGCCGGCCTCGGCCGCGTCGATCAGGGAGTCCACGATCGGGGAGTCGCCCGACGTGCGGTACAGGGTCTGCTTGATCGCGAGCACGTCCGGGTCGGCGGCGGCCTGCGCGAGGAACGTCTGGACCGAGGTGGAGAACGAGTCGTACGGGTGGTGCAGCAGGACGTCGTTCTCGCGGATCGCGGCGAAGATGTCGGTCGGCTTGGCGCTCTCGACCTCGGCCAGCTGGCGGTGCGTGGTCGGCACGAAGCGCGGGAAGGTCAGGTCGCTGCGGTCCAGGTCGGCGATCAGGTTCAGGCCGGTCAGGTCGAGCGGGGCCGGCAGCTCGTACACCTCGTGCTCCGAGACGCCCAGCTCGCGGACCAGCAGGTCACGGATGCGCGGCTGGATCTGCTCGGCGAGCTCCAGGCGGACCGGCGGACCGAACCGGCGCCGCAGCAGCTCCTTCTCCATGGCCTGCAGGAGGTTCTCGGCGTCGTCCTCCTCGACCTCGACGTCCTCGTTGCGGGTGACCCGGAACGTGTGGTGCTCGAGCACCTCCATGCCGGGGAACAGGTGGTCGAGGTGCTGGGCGATGACGTCCTCGACGGGCACGAACGACATCGGGCCCTTCTTCACCGAGCCGGCCTGCGGGCCCGGCGCGCTCGGCCGCCCGCGGGCGTCGACCGCGATGAACCGGGGCAGCAGCGGCGGGACCTTGACGCGCGCGAAGTGCTCCTTGCCGGTGACCGGGTTGAGCACGACGACGGCGAGGTTGAGCGAGAGCCCGGAGATGTACGGGAACGGGTGCGCCGGGTCGACGGCGAGCGGGGTCAGCACCGGGAAGATCTGCTTGCGGAAGAACTTGTGCAGTCGTTCGTGCTCCGCGGGCGCGAGCTCGTCCCAGTGCACGAGCGTGATGCCCTCGGCGGCCAGCGCCGGCTGGACCTGCTCGGCGAAGACCCGCGCATGGCGGTCCATCAGGTCGTGCGCGCGCTCGCCGATGGCCTCGAGCACCTGCCGCGGGCTCAGGCCCGACGCCGCGGTCACCGCGAGCCCGGTCGCGATGCGCCGCTTGAGGCCGGCCACCCGGACCATGAAGAACTCGTCGAGGTTGGAGGCGAAGATCGCCAGGAACCGCACCCGCTCGAGCAGCGGCTGGTGCGGGTCCTCGGCCAGCTCGAGCACCCGCTGGTTGAACGCGAGCCAGCTGAGCTCGCGGTCCGCGAACCGGTCCGCGGGCAGCGGGTCGGCAATGTCCAGCGCGGCGAGCACGTCGGGCTCGGGCTCGCGCGCGTGCGCGACGTCGGGCACCGGGCCCGCGACGGCATGGATGGGCGGGGTGCGAACCTTGACGGGCGCGGAGCGGGGACGCGACTGCTCAGTCATCGCCCCATCGTGCCACCGTTGGGTGAACGGACGGTGTCAGCAACTGCTAATTGTTCGGTGTGCTTTGGGCGCTCTGTTGCGCGCTTTGGTAGTCGCAACGGTCAGCCGAACTGCACGTCGACGCCCTCGCGCCCGAAGCCCGCCCGGGTGTACGCCCGGATCGCGATCTCGTTGTCGCCGTCCGTGTACAGGATCGCCCGGGTCAGCCCGCGGCCGGCCAGGTACTCCAGCCCGCGCCGCGTGAGCGCACCGCCGAGCCCGAGCCCCTGGGCGTCCGGATCGACCCCGACCACGTAGATCTCCCCGACGTGCCCGTGCGTGCTCCCCGCGGGGTGCACCTTGGTCCACACCGAGCCGAGCAGCACGCCGTCGCGCTCGGCGAGCAGGAACCCCGCCGGGTCGAACCAGGGCTCGGCCATCCGTGCCGCCAGGTCCTCGCGCGTGATGCGACCCTGCTCGGGGTGGTGCGCGAACGCCCGCGCGTTCGCTCGCCGCCACGCGTCCTCGTCCTGCCCGGGCACGAACGCGCGCACGACGACGCCGTGCGGCGCCCTCGCGGTGCTGGTGGGGGCCGCCGTGAGGTCCAGGCTCATCAGCCACAGCTCGCGCACGACGCCGAGGCCGGCGCTCGCGGCCAGCGCGCGCGCGGCGGGCAGGTCCCCGTGCGCCCATACCGAGAACCGGCGCCCGCCCGGGTCGCCGGACCGGTCGTCCGTGGCGATGGCGCGGGCGGCGTCCAGCAGCATCCGCCCGACGCCGCGCCGTCGGGCCTGCGGGGCGACCGCCAGCTCCGCGGTCGCCGAACCGGGCGCGCCCAGGTCGAGCTGGGCGTACCCGGCGAGCACATCGTCGTCGGCGGTGCGAGCGAGCAGGTGCACGATCGGCGCGTCGGCCGTCAGGCTCAGCAGCGGCTGCTCGGAGAGCGGGGCGACGCCGTCGGCCGCCTGCGCGTCCGACGCCAGGGCGCGGACCTGGTCCGCGGTGCCCGGGTCCAACGGTCCGGAGTGGGCGAGGGGAGCGAGGCGCGTCATGCGGGCCATCCCATCACGTGCGTCAGGTGCGGCGCAGGGCTCCCGCGGGGAGGTTGGCCGGTTCGCCGGACTCGCGGGTGACCGGCCAGTCCGCGTACTCGGCGCCGCCGCGTACCCCCGGCGCCGTCTCCGGCAGCAGGATCAGGCACACGACGCTGATCGCGATCAGGGCCGAGACGTAGATCCCGACCCCGGTCACCGATCCGCCGCCCGCGACGAGCAGTGCGGTGGCGACCACCGTTCGAGCACGATCGCGGACTTCTGCCCGAGATAATTCGAGTACGCCACCAGGAAGACCGTGTAGAACGGGAACACCGCCGCCTCGACGACCTTCGACCCCATGCCCAGGAACGTCACCCGGCGGTGGTCGGACAGGATGACCTTGACCGGGGCCTTCTGGTGGGCCTGCTCGGCCTTCGCGGCCTTGAACGTCGCGGACTCGTCCAGGTGCAGCCGGATGTACAGGCCCACCGCGACGACGATCGCGCTCAGCAGGAACGCCGATGCGCGAGCCCCAGGCGTGGAACTGCTCGTCCGAGAGTTGCGTGGTCAGCAGCGCGAACAGCCCTGTCGGGATCAGGTACGCGGCGGGCGAACCCATCTGGACGAAGCCCGCGTACAGCCCCCGGCGCCGCGGCGGGGCCGCCTCCGCGGTCAGCAGCACGGCGCCGCCCTGCTCGCCGCCGACGCCGAAGCCCTGGATCAGCCGGACGAGCACGAGGATGGCCGCGGCCCACAGGCCGATGGACTGGTAGATGGGCACCAGCCCGATGGCGAACGTGCCCATCGGAGGTGATCAGCAGCGTGAAGACCAGCGCCTTCTTGCGCCCGATCTTGTCGCCGATGTGACCCCAGACAATCCCGCCCAGCGCCCGCGCGAAGAATCCGACGGCGTAGGTGGAGAAGGCGGCGAGGGTGCCGACGAGCGGATCCACCTCCGGGAAGAAGATCTTGTGGAACACCAGCGCGGAGGCGGTGCCGTAGATGAAGAAGTCGTAGTCTTCGGCAATCGTCCCCACGGGGGACGCCAGCACGGTCTTGCGCAATTGCTTCGGGTCAGGGATTTCGTTGCGTGGGGCCGTCGTGCCCGCCGTCGTGCTCGGACCCGGATTGTCCACGGTCGGCTCTCCTGCTTCTGTGCAGCTCGAGTGGGTGCACGCGCGTGACGCGCCTCGATTTTGACTGCCATACAAGCGCTACCATATGAGATTGTCAAGGGTTGGAGCACCTCGAGCGAGGGAATTGCGTCGCCGGTAATTCCGGATCGGTCACCGTTCGTGGCAGGTTTGTCCGGTGACGGACTCAGCTGGCGGACGCGTGGACGTCGTCGTCATCGGAGCCGGGCAGGCGGGGCTGTCCGCCGCCCATCACCTGCGCCGCACCGGGTTTCCCGCGCGTGCACCGGGTCGTCCCGCGGCCGCAGGCGCACTCACCGGCGGGTTCGTGGTGCTCGACGACGCCCCCGCGCCCGGCGGTGCCTGGCAGCACCGGTGGGACTCGCTGCGGATGCGCAACGCGCACGGCGTGCACGAGCTGCCCGGGCTGGACCTGCCGCCGGCCGACCCCGACGAGCGGGCCTCGGTCGCCGTGGCGCGCTACTTCGCGCAGTACGAGCGCCTGTTCGAGCTGCCGGTGGCCCGCCCGGTCCGGGTCCGGGCGGTGCGCGACGTCGGCGGCCCGGACCGGCTGCTCGCGGTGGACACCGACCGCGGGCAGTGGCTCACCCGTGCGGTGATCAACGCGACGGGCACCTGGCAGAAGCCGTTCTGGCCGAGCTACCCCGGTCGCGACACCTTTGCGGGGGAGCAGCTGCACACGCACGACTACCGGTCCGCCGGGGACTTCCTCGGCCGGCACGTCGTCGTCGTGGGCGGGGGCACGTCGGCCGTGCAGCTGCTGCTGGAGATCGCGGACATCACGACCACGACCTGGGTCACCCGCCGCCCGCCGGAGTTCCTCGCCCGCGCGTTCGACGAGGAGTGGGGGCGCGCCGTCGTCGCCCGCGTCGACGAGCGCACCCGCGCGGGCCTGCCGCCGCAGAGCGTGGTGGGCGTGACGGGCCTGCCGCTCACCGAGGAGTACCAGCGCGGCATCGACCGCGGCATCCTGGTTCGGCTGCCGATGTTCGAGCGCGTCGTGCCCGACGGCATGGTGTGGGCCGACCGCGACGTGCCGCCCGCGCCGGAGCACCTGCGCGCCGACGTGCTGCTGTGGGCGACGGGCTTCCGGTCCGGCCTGGACCACCTCACGCCGCTCGGCCTGCGCACCCGCGGCGGCGGCATCGTGATGGACGGCACCGAGGTCGTCGCCGACCCCCGCCTCCAGCTGGTCGGCTACGGCCCCAGCGCCAGCACCATCGGCGCCAACCGTGCCGGCCGCGAGGCGGTCCGCAACCTCCGCCGCCACCTCTCCCTCTGACCCCGCCCCACGTCAGCCCGAGCGCGGTCCCTGGCGCGCGCAGCGACTGACACATGTGGGGCACTTCGAGTTGTCAGCCGATGCGCGGTCCCTGGCGTGCGCTGGGACTGACACAACTTGGGGGCTACTGCGGGAAGTGGGCGGAGACGAAGACGAGGCCGTAGGGGATGCCTGTTCTGGCCATGGTCCAGTTGTGGTGCAGGTTCGGCTCGTCGCGGAACAGGACGTCCTGGCCGCGGGCGCGCAGCTGGGCGGTGAGCGTGGCGGTCTCGCTGCCGTCGCCGCCGCGGGCCTCCTGACCGATGTCGAGGAACGTCGGGACCGGGTGCGCGAACCGCATGGTCGGCAGATACCGCCCGGGGGAGCGCGCGTCGAACTGCGCCTGGGTGCGCAGCATCGTGCGCCCGCCCGAGCCCGGGTTGTTGTACGGCTCGAGCGCGATGATCGCGCCGAACAGCTCCTGGTGGCGCAGGCCCTGATCGATCGCGCAGAACCCGCCGGCGGACATCCCGCCGATCACGCGGTGCCGCCAGTCCGCACGCGTCGGGTAGTGCCGATCGACCCACGGCACGACGACGTCGTCCAGGTACGTCTCGACCTGCGACCCGCCGCGGTCGGAGTTCAGGCACTCGGTGTCGTCCTGCTCGCGACCGTTGACGTCCGGCGCGACGACGATCATCGGCCGCACCAGATGGTGCGCGATCAGCACGTCCATCACGTGCGCGACGTTCCCGCCGGTGAACCAGTTGGCCGACTCCCCCGGCGTGCCGTGCACCAGGTAGACGACGGGGTACCGCACGGTCCCTGCGGGGTCGTAGCCGGGCGGGGTGTAGATCCACGTCGTCGATTGCGGGATGTCGAGTGCGGGCGGCGCCGGGACCGTGCGGCCCGTGACGATCCCGGCGGGGGTCCCGGAGATCGAGCGCTGGTGGTCCCCGGTGAGCAGCCACCAGGCGGCCGAGACGCTGGGGATGTAGCTGGCGTAGGTGTTGACCGCGAAGCCCGACGCGACGAGCAGCGTGAGCACCGCGCCCACGACCACGTGCCAGCGACGCCGGATCCCCAGCGGACCAGCGGCGCGGACCGCCCGCTCGCCGCGGCCGCGTGAACGGTTCGCGCCGCGCCGCGCAGCCACCACGACCAGCACGACGCCGAGCGCGGCGAGCACCGCCGGCGGCCACCAGGTGCCGAGCCAGTCCGCGCCGATGCGCAGCTCGGCGAGCACGGCGTGCGGCAGGATCGACGCGGTCTGGGGTCGAGGCTCGAGCATCCCTCGACCTCCCTCCCGCGCCGTCACCCCGCGCTCGATCGCGCGTCAGCCACTTCTGCGGCGGTGAGAGTTTACCGGGGGTCGTCGGTCCTGCCCGAGCAGGGGCCCGTCCGGCCTTCAGTCCTCGGAGCCGGCGACCGGCGTGTCCAAGCCCTGCGCGATGAGGTCCATCACGGACGAGTCCGCGAGGGTCGTCGCGTCACCGACCTCGCGATGCTCGGCGATGTCCCGGAGCAGGCGCCGCATGATCTTGCCCGAACGCGTCTTGGGCAGCTCCTGCACCACGAGGATCCGGCGCGGCTTGGCGATCGGCCCGATCTCCTTCGCGACGTGCGCCCGCAGCTCCTCGACCGTGCCCTCGTCCTGGACCGCTCCCCCGCGCAGGATCACGAACGCCACCACGACCTGCCCGGTCGTCTCGTCGTTCGCGCCGACGACGGCGGCCTCGGCCACCGACGGGTGCGAGACCAGGGCCGACTCGATCTCGGCCGTGCTCAGCCGGTGCCCGGACACGTTCATCACGTCGTCGACCCGGCCGAGCAGCCAGATGTCGCCGTCGTCGTCCTTCTTGGCGCCGTCGCCCGCGAAGTAGATGCCGGCGAAGCGCGACCAGTAGGTGTCCTGGTACCGCTCCATGTCGCCCCAGATCCCGCGCAGCATCGCGGGCCACGGCTGGGAGAGCACGAGGTAGCCGCCGCCCCCGTTCGGGACCGGCTTGCCCTCGTCGTCCACGACGTCGGCGCTGATGCCGGGCAGCGGGGCCTGCGCGGCGCCCGGCTTGAGGGTCGTCGCGCCGGGCAGTGGGGAGATCATGATCGCGCCGGTCTCGGTCTGCCACCACGTGTCGACGATGGGAGTGCGGTCCGCGCCGATGACCCGGCGGTACCACATCCAGGCCTCCGGGTTGATGGGCTCCCCGACGCTGCCGAGCACGCGCAGCGAGGACAGGTCGTGCCCGCCGGGGAACTCGTCGCCCCACTTCATGCAGGTGCGGATCGCGGTGGGTGCCGTGTACAAGATGGAGACCTTGTACTTCTCGACGATCTCCCACCAGCGGTCGCGCTTCGGGGTGTCCGGGGTGCCCTCGTACATCACCTGCGTCGCGCCGTTCACGAGCGGGCCGTAGGCGATGTACGTGTGGCCGGTGACCCAGCCGACGTCGGCCGTGCACCAGTAGACGTCCGTCGCGGGCTTGAGGTCGAACACGTTGAGGTGGGTGTACGCGGCCTGGGTCAGGTAGCCGCCCGTGGTGTGGAAGATGCCCTTGGGCTTCCCGGTCGTGCCCGACGTGTACAGGATGAACAGCGGGTGCTCGGCCTCGACCCAGACCGGGGTGTGCTCCGCCGACGCCGCCTCCAGGGCGTCGTGCCACCACACGTCGCGCCCTTGCGTGAACGGCACGTCCTGGCCGGTCCGGCGCACCACGAGCACGTGCTCGACCGACGTCGGCCCCTTCGCCAGAGCCTCGTCGACGGCCGGCTTGAGGGCGGTCGGCGAGCCCCGGCGGTAGCCGCCGTCGGCCGTGATCACGAGCTTGGCCTGCGCGTCGTCGATCCGGGAGTGCAGCGCCTCGGCCGAGAAGCCGCCGAACACCACCGAGTGCGGCGCGCCGATCCGGGCGCACGCGAGCATCGCGATGACGGCCTCGGGGATCATCGGCAGGTACACCGCGACCCGGTCACCCGTCGCGACGCCGAGGGCGAGCAGGGCGTTCGCGGCCCGCGAGACCTCGCCCTGGAGGTCCGCGTAGGTGATCGTGCGGGTGTCGCCGGGCTCGCCCTCGAAGTGGATCGCCACGCGGTCGCCGTCGCCGGCCTCGACGTGCCGGTCCACCGCGTTGTAGCAGGCGTTCAGCGAGCCGTCCGCGAACCAGCGCGCGACGGGCGCGTTCGACCAGTCGAGCACCTCGGTGAACGGTTCGTGCCAGGAGATCAGCTCGGTGGCCTGCTCACCCCAGAAATGTTCCGGGTCGGCCGCTGCCCACGCGTAGAGCTCCTTGTGGGCGTTGGCCTGCGCCCGGAACTCGGGCGTCGGCGGGAAGCGCCGGTCCTCCGTGGAGAGGTTTTCGAGGCTGGATGAGGTAGGTGAGTCCGTGGTCACAGTTCCTCCGGCGCAGCGGCAGTGGTGCACGAGTTCGGGTGGCAGACCCGCTGTCTGAAGACTGTAGTGCGGCGCCGCGACGCAGGTCAGGAAGCGCGGCTGCGTTCGCGGAAGGCGCCGAGCGCGAGGCCCCTGCGCTTCACGATCGAGAACGCCATCGCGGCGGCGAGCAGCATGATCCCGAGCACGAACAGCCCGCCCGTCGTGCCCACGGAGATGGAGTTCAGCACGCTGGCGCGGTTCTGCTCGGTCGCCAGGATGTTCACGGTCTGGCGGTGCGCCTCGACCGGCGCGAAGAGGTAGGCGGCGCCGATGACGACGGCGACCAGCCCGCCGGTGAACGGCGCCATGGGGGTCCACAGGCCGAACAGGACGACGCACGCGGCGACGAGGGCGCCGAGGGTGACCAGGATGATCCCGAGCGCGTCCGGGCTGACCGTGTCCTTGCCCAGGCCGCCGGCGAGGATGCGGGACTGGCCGAGCACGATGAGGAAGATGGCGAGCAGGGTCGCGACGAGCCCGACCACGATGCCGAGCAGGTGGCCGCCGAAGCCCGTCGTGTGCGGGCCGGTGGGGACCGGGAACGTGTCGCTGCGCTCGCGGTCGCGGTGCGCTCCGCCCTCGTGCGGGGCGCTGTCGCCGACGGTGGCCGGGCCCTGCGGCGCGGTGGATGCGGGAACGGTTGCGGGCTCGATCCGCGGTTCTTCGTGCTCCTGGGTGCTCATCGGTGCTCCTCTCGTGGCGACGGGCGTCCGTTGGGCGTCGCCTGTCAGCGTCTACGGCGGCCGCAGCATAACCACTGATCAAACGCTACGACTGCACGGCCCCCGCCGCACCCCGCGAGCCGGCCGCGTTTTGCAAACAAGGCCGCGTTCTGCAAAGTCCCGGAGTTCGCAGAACAGCGGGAAGTTTGCAGAACGCGGCTGGGAGTCAGTGGGTGAGGGTTGCCAGGGGGGTGGCGGCGTCTTGCGCGGGGCGGGGGGTCGGGAGGTTGGCACGGCGTCCGGCGATGGTCGCGTAGGCGGCTCCGACGACGATCGCGCCGCCCACCAGGTTGCCCAGGCCGACGACGAGCAGGTTGTGGCCGAAGTCGGCGAGCCCGGCGTGCGGCAGGCCGCCGATGACGCCGAGCGAGAACGTCGTCATGTTCGCGACGACGTGCTCGAAGCCCGAGGTGATGAAGGCGAGCAGGCACCAGAAGATCACGAGCAGCTGGGCGCCCTCGGACTTCAGCCGCACCGCGGACCAGATCGCGAGGCAGACGAGCATGTTGCAGAGCACGCCGCGCCAGAAGAGCTGACCGGAACCCTCCTCCGACTTCGCGAGCAGCATCTTGGCGATCATCGCCCCGCCGGGCGTCTCGGGCGCGAGCACCCCGGAGGCGTGCACCATCGCGGCGAACACGGCGGCCCCGACGAGGTTGCCGACGAAGGAGAACAGCAGGGTGCGGGTCGCCGCGACCCAGCTGATCGAGCGGCCGATCACACCCTGCGTGAGCGTCATCATGTTCGACGTCGCGAGCTCCCCGCCCGCGGCGACGACGAGGGTGAGCGCGACCCCGAAGACGAGGCCCTGGACGAGTTTGGTCCAGGGCGAGTTGGCGGCCATCAGCGGACCGGCCGCGGTCACCATGAGCACCACGGCCACCCCGATGTACGCGCCGGCGAGCGCCGCCTGCACCGTGTAGGCGATCGGGCGGCGGGTGTAGGACACCTTGTTCGCGGCCGTGCGAACCTGTTCGTCCATGGCCTCAGCGATAGTCAGCACCCCGCAACTGTGCCGCACCGGACCGGGCACCTCGTGGGACCTTCCTAGGACCAAGCCGCGAATCCGTCCAGCAGAATGCCCCGCGGATCCGCGCCCAATTACCCGCAACGTCCGAGCGTTGACGTCCTATAGGAC
>NZ_DATCNW010000380.1:0-17800 GCF_036565025.1 Pengzhenrongella sp. | reverse complement strand
GGCTCGCGGGCGCCCTCGCCCCACGGTCATAGTCGACGGACGTTCCCGCGGGAACGTCCGTCCCGACGAGCCCGTCGGAACGTACGCAAGTGCGCGACTTTGGCTGCTGATCAGGCGATTTAGGCAGCCAAAATCGCGCACTCGCGGAGGTCCGGGCGCGAGTGCGGTGATTCTGCTGTCTATTCGACGACTTAGACAGCAGAACGGCCGCACTCGCGCGGCAGACAGCAGAACGGCCGCACTCGCGCGAATCCGCTCGGATCTCGTCATGACGATGTCAACCTGACCGAACCTCACCAACTGCAACGTCCGAGCGTTGACGTCCTATAGGACGTCAACGCTCGGACGTTGCGCGATTCTTGGGCCGAGGCGGGCGACCTGGAGCTCGGCGACGTCCTGACCGATGCCGTCGCCGGACGCGCGAACGCCGGCCAGCTCATGGTCTTCAAGAGCGTCGGCTCGGCCATCCTGGACGTGGTGACAGCCCACAAGGTCTGCACAGCCGCCCTCACCCAAACCCGAGGCCAAAAAGTCGACCTGACCCGAGTCGCTCACGCGAGTGCGCGACTTTGGCTGCTGATCGGACGATTTCAGCAGCCAAAACAACGCACTCGCGTGTACGACGCGGGGGATGGGGGCTTGGTGAGGTCTGCTCAGCGGCTCCTGGTCTTCACGTTTCGGATTTGGGTCTTCTGCGGCTTGGTCTGTTTTTGGCCGCCAGCTCCTGCGCCCGGGACGGCAGCCTCTTGCGCGCCATGTTCTCCACGAGGCCGGCCGCGGTCAGCACGCGGGACAGGCTCATCGGCGGGACCTCGCCGTCTGACCCGAGGTGTTGCGCCAGGTAGTGGTCCATCTCCGCAGTCGGATCGATGCGCGAGACGACGATCCACGATGCTGTCTCCGCCTCGAACTCGTTGCTCGCGTCATCGAGCCCCACCCGCGACGGCCACAGTCGCTTGTCCGGCGAGCCCAGGTGGCCGCAGTACAGGTGGGCCAATTCGTGGGTCAGCGTCCGGTACGCATCGAACGGCTCGAACCGGTCGTTGATCACCAGCTCGTAGCGCAGAGCGACGCTCTCCTCGCCCTTGCCCCTCGGGCCCGTGCGACGCACAAAGCGCCCGTCGGCGGTGGTGCGGATGTCGCCTCCCCGGTGCGTTCCGCGAGGGCCGCGAACGACGCGCACGCCGTCGCGCAGCGCGTTGTTCGACGTCCGCTCGAACAGCACCTCGGCATCCGCGTCCGAGAGCCCGGACCGAAAGCGGAACGGGACCTCGATCTCCACCGGGAGCTCCGGCGCGCCCTCGCAGGGCTCCGTGTCGTCGACGTCGTACACCACGAGGACCGGCCCGCGAGGCCGCAGGATCACGACCGGACGAGCGTCGGCACGGATCGTCCGGTGGTACGTGTCCCGCCACCGAGCAGCGGTGGCGACGACCCGCGCACCCGGCTTCTGGATGTCGATGAGCAGCGCGTTGAAGGGTGAGTAGAAGTGGAACCTGCGGATGAAGGTCGGCAATCGGGCGAAGTCCTTCGATCGCCGGTACATCCGTCGCCCCGATCCCAGGCCAGTCAGGCGGAGAGCCGGCGGACCTCGTGCTCCTGGGTGCGGATCGCGCGGATGATCCGGATGATGTCGACGGGGTGCGCTCCGTGCCACGCCGCGACGTCCGCCCGCTGCTGTCGGGCGAGGTCGGCCGGGGTGCCCGTGGCGCGCTGCCACCAGTCGAGGGCGTCGTCGGAGTAGGAGATCGCGGCGATCGGCCGCGCGTGGCGGATCGCGGCCAACGCGGCGACCGGCTCCATCCCGGTGGCCAGCAGGATCGCGAACGCCATCGACGGGCCCCGGTTGATACCCATGTGGCAGTGCGCCAGCACCTGCGCGCGCGGGTCGTCCAGGGCAAGCAGCGCGAAGGTGACCCCGCGGTCGAACCAGGAGTCGGGCATCGCCTGGCCGACGTCGTCCTGGCCGTTCCACAGGTAGCGCACCGCGGGGGCGTATCTGGCCACGAAACGCTCGTCGGTCCACTCGAGCCGGTTGTCGATGACGTGCGTGATGCCCGCCGACGTCATCGCGCCGAGGGCGGCGCGCATGGCGCGCGGGCCCTTGTGCAGCGGGAGGTCTCCGCCCGTCCAGACCCGGTCGGCGACTCGGCTGATGTTCGCGCTGGCCATCGCGTGCTCCCGATGCTCGGGGAGAAATTCTTCTCCCCGAGCCCGGTGAACTCAATCCCTCACGTCAGGGGAGATTGAGCCGCGCCACCGCGGCGAGCCCCTCGTCCAGGTCCCCGGCCAGCGCGTCCACGAAGGCCGTGGCCTCCGGGGCGCACATGACGGTCAGCACGAATCGATCCGCGCACGACAGCGCCGCGACGACCGTGGTCACGTTGCCCACCAGCGTCGCCACCGGGACCGCGCGGGTCACGCGCCGGCCCAGCACGACGGGCGACCGGGCCGGCCCGCGCAGGTTGGTCACCAGCGTGGTGATCGAACGCTGACGCTCGACGAAGCGGCGGTAGAGCCGGAGCGCCGCGAAGGCGCGGAACAGCTGGGCGGTGAGCCACCACGACGAGCCGGTGATCCTGCTCTTGCGCCGCCGCGTATCGCTCGCGAGGGCCGTCAGGTCGCCAGCCACCGAACTTCCCGGCGCCGGCAGCGGGACTCGCATGATGCCGACCCGGTTCTGAAAGGCGGCCGACGGCGCGGCCACGGTGCACGAGGCGACGAGCGGCCCGCCCGCTCCCCCGCCCGCCGACCCGCCATCCGACCCGACGGCGGAAATCGTTCGATGAAGCGCCCGTCCCCACGCCCAGAGCACTGCATCGTTCACCGTCGCCCCACACGTGCGCGCCCCCGCGCGCACCCCCGCGAGATCGACGTCGACCGTGCGCAGCACGAACCCCGCGGTCACGGGCCGGTTCAGCGGGGAGGCGGGCGCCCGGCCCGTCGAGAGCCCGAGCTCGCGGAACCCGGCGAGGCGCCCCGGCCACGCGGCGGCGCCGCCGAGGGCTCGTGCGCGGCCCGCCCACGCGCCGCGCGTGAGCCGGCGCCGATCCGGCAGGGGCTCCGGCGTCGGCGGCCTCCGGGCCGGGCCGCCCTGCAGCACGGCCAGCACGCCGGCGAGCACGCTGGGTCCGTCGGCCATCGCATGGTGGCTCGACCAGACCAGCGCCGCCCGCCGCTCGTCGGGCACGTCGACGACGGTCAGGGTCCACCACGGGCGCGCGGGATCGAGTTGCTCGGACAAGATCGCGGCCGTCACCTCGAGCAGCTCCGCCGCAGCGGCGGACCGCCCCCGCACGTGGTGGTCCAGGTCGAGCGCGGGGCCCCCCAGCTCCAGCAGCACCCCGATGTTGCGAGCATTCGGCCCGACGTCAGCGGCCAGCTCGGCCAGGTCGAACACGCTCAGACGCTCGGGCACGTGCGCCAGTATTCCCGCCCCGTGACGACCGTGCAGGACAATGGCGCCGGGCACACCGCGCCACCTCTGGAGCCTGGCCCGCCGAGGAGAGCAGCCGATGACATCCGCCCCGTGGTCGTTCCGTCGCGTCGCAACGACCGGGCGTGCCCCGCTCACGAGCCTCGGCATCCCGTTCGGACTGTCCGGCCTGGCGGGTACCTGGACGATGGCGGCGCGTACGGGCCTGGCGACGAACGCCATCGCGGAGGTCCTGTGGTCGGTCGCCGCCCTCGCCTGGATCGTCGTCGTCACGAACTACCTCTGGCGATCGGGCAACCGGGGCGGCAGCGTCCGCGCCGACCTGCGCGACCCGGTGCAGGGCGCCTTCGCGTCGCTCGCTCCGACGACGGCGATGCTCATCTGCACCCATTACGCCACGTACCTCCCGCGCTCCGGTCGCATCGCCACCGGCCTGTTCATGGTGATCGCACTGCTGTTCGGTGCCTGGTTCCTCGCCCAGCTCGCCCTGCACGAGCGCAGCGTCGACACGGTGCACGCCGGCTACCTGCTGCCCACCTTTGCGATCTTCTCCGCTCCCCCGGCCGTTGCGGGGAACGCCTGGTTCGCGCACAACAGCGGTCAGGTGGATCTCATGGAGATTCTGCTGCTCGGCACCTTCGTCGTGCTCATCGGAGTGCAGGTGATGATGCTGGGCGCGTACGTTCGGCTGCGGTTCCACCTGGGCTTCTGGGCGTTCACCTTCACCGCGGCCTCGAGCGGCACGTATGCCGTGCACTGGCTCGCGCTGTGGCACGGTGCGGGCCACGAGGCCCTGGCCTGGCTGACGGTCGCGATCGTCACCGCGGTGATCGGGGGCATCGCCGTGCGATCGGTCGGGGCACTGCTCCGCGCCCACAGGGCGTCCCGGGCGGGCACCGGGCCGATCGTGCAGGCGCGGCTGAAGGTCTCCTCGCAGGTGTAGCCGACCGTCAGCGCGCAGTGATCACCCCGGGAGGGCTCCCCCGCTGGCCACGACGGTCCGGTTCCGCCCGGCGGCCTTCGCCGCGTACAGCGCGCCGTCGGCCGCGGCGACCAGTGCGGCGCTGTGCGGCCCCGGGTCGGCATTCATGGTCGCGACCCCGATGGTGACGGTCACGACCCCGAACGGCGACCCGTCGTGCCCGATCCCCGCCGCGGCGAGCAGGGCGCGGATTCGTTCGGCGACGAGCAGCGCGCCCGCGGGCGGCGTGTTCGGCAGGATCACGGCGAACTCGTCGCCGCCGTAGCGGGCCGCCAGATCCTGCGGGCGGTTCGTCGCCTCGCTCAGCGCGCCGGCGACCGTCCGCAGGCAGTCGTCGCCGGCCAGGTGCCCGTAGGTGTCGTTGAACTGCTTGAAGTTGTCGGTGTCGATCATCAGCAGGGACAGCGGGGCTCCGGACCGGCTGTGCTCGATCCATCGTGCGCCGAGCGTCTCGTCAAAACCCACGCGATTGCAGATCCCCGTGAGGCCGTCGACGTGCAGGCGAAGGCGCAGCTCCTCGTTGAGCACGAGCAGCTCGTCCTGTGCCCGACGGCGGGTCGCCACCTCCGCCTCGAGCGCCCGGGTGCGGTCCGCGACCAGCGCCTGGAGGAGGTGCGCGTGCTCGGCGAGCTCGGCGGTGCGAGCCAGGGTCTCGAGCGATCGGCTGAGGTCCATCCGCAGGGCGTCGCTCACGAAGCGGTCGACGTCGCGCTGCTCGAGGAGCAGGTACCCGAGCTCCCGGCGCTCGGTGGACAGCGGCTGCATCATGAGCGTGCCCTCGTGCAGGTGGTGCGCGAGGTGTGCCGGCAGGATCTGCGCGGCGTCGAAGAGCTCGCTCATCGGCGTCTCGGGTAGCCCCGGAGCGTAGGCGAGGACGACGGCGCCGGCGCCGGCCGAACCGATCGGGTTCGCGAGGGCCCCCGCCTCGTGCGACGCGAGCAGCACCACGAAGCACCGCACGATGTTCAGCCGCGGCAGCGCGGCCGCCAGCTCGTGCACCAGCTCTGCGATCGTCGTGCAGCCCATGAACGCCCGGGTCATCGACAACGTGATGTCCAGCGCCGCAAGATCGGCCCACAGCCCGCGGGTGCTCGACGACGACCCGACCAGCTCGCCGAGCGGCTCGAGCTCCGCGCGACCGGACGCCCGCTCGACCCGACCACCGACCCTCGCACTGGACTCCCGCACGACGACGCGGGTGGGGACCCGCACCTCACCGAGCCGCTCGCCGTCGATCGACCGCAGGAGCAGGCGCGCGGCCAGTGCCCCCTGTCCCTCGGAGTCCTGGCTCACGGAGGTCAGCGGCGGCACGCTGTACGCGCTCGACTCGTCGTCGTCGAACCCGACGACGACGACGTCCTGCGGGATGCGCAGGCCTGCCTCGGTGACGGCATCCATCGCGCCCAGGGCCGAGCGGTCGTTGAAGGCGATCACCGCATCCAGGTCGCGGCGCACGCGCAGCACCTCGTTCACGAGGCGATAGGCGTTGTCGCGGTGGAAATGGCCATCGACGAACAACGACTCGTCGAGCTCGATGCCGTGCTCGGCGAACACCCTGCGCAGGACTCCCTCGCGTTCGACGGAGTCGGCGTGGTGCCGGATACCGCGCACGACCAGGGGCCGCCGAACGCCGCAGTCCGTGATCAGGTGCCGGACGACCTCCTCCATGCCGACGGCGTTGTCCGCCCGCACCGAGCAGCCCGCCACGTGCGAGCCGACGTGCACGGTCGGCAGGCCGGGCAGCAGGGCGAGCGCCGCCCGGAGGTGACCCTCCGCGACCGGATTGTCGAGCGTGGTGGTGATCACCCCCCGCGGGCTCAGGGTGTCCAGCGCACGCTGCAGGCACGAGGTGAGGCCCTGCGCGAACGGGTCCCTCGCGATTAGCAGCAACGGGATCCGTGCGGGCTCGAGCGCCGATCGCATGCCGGCGACGAGGCTCGCCTGGTAGGCGTTCGACTGGTCGAGAACGACCAGGACGGGGTCGTTCGGCAGCGGCATCCGCCCTCCCCTCCGGTGCACGGCGGGCCGCGGGCGACAGCTCCTCCTACCAGAGATGATCGACGCGCGGGTCGCCGTGTTGAGCGATCTCCGGGGCGCGACGCACATCCGCGGTCAGTCTCCGGCGTCCCGGCGCGGCGGTCAGAACAGAGCGAAGGCCGCGTTGCAGCTCACCTTCACGGCCTCCAGCGCGGAAGCCGCCCCGGAGTAGTCGTTGTAGGAGACGTCGGTCAAGGCGATCGAGACGCCGTTCAGGCAGCTCTCCAGCGTCTTGATCTGGCCGGACTGAATTGTCAGGCTGCTCTTGACGTCGGTGAGGTTGTTCCGGACGCCCGCAAGTTCCTGCTCCTTGGCCGTGAGGGCCTGCGCCTTGGCGTCGAGCGACTTCTTCGTCGTCGCCAGCACCGACTGGGTGGACGTCAGATCGGTCTTGACTCCGGTGAGTTTCGTGACCGTGTCGGCCAGCTCGGCCTGCGTTTCGTGCAGCCGGGACTGCGACGCCGAGTACGCGTCGCGGCTCTTGGTCAGCTGCTTGTGGGTACCCCAGTCATTCAGCGCGAGCACCGCGACGCCGGCCACGATCGACAAAGCCAGCACACCACCGACGATCGCCCGCCACCGTCGAGGCCGACGAAACTGCCCGACGGCGAGGCCGGAAGCACTCTCGACGGCAGCCGCCGCGGACTCGGGCACGAGTTCCGCGCCACCTTGTTCGGCCAGCATCAGCATCAGGGTCTGATGCTGGGACCCCTGAGGTTGCTCCGGCTGCGGGTCCGGACCGACATCCCCGGGATCAACAGCCGCCACCCCGCACTCAGCACAGAACTGTGCCTCCGGCGCCTGATCCGCACCGCAGCTTCGGCACGAGATTGTGGTCAGCTCACGTTCGGTCACGGCTTCTTCCTCTCCTCAACACACGGGCAGTTCTGCGCACAGGACCGAGGCCGGAATCGCGAAGGCGAGGCCCTCGACCCCCGAGCTCACGATCTTCATCTCGTTGATTCCCACGACCGCACCGACGCTGTTGACGAGCGGACCGCCGCTGTTGCCGGGGTTGATCGCCGCCGTGGTCTGGAGCAGGTCCTTGCCGTCCTCGTGTCGCAGGGCGGAGACGATGCCGGTCGAGACACTGCCCTCCAGGCCCAGCGGTGAGCCGACCGCGATGACCGGATCGCCTACCGCTGGGGGCGAGGACTGGATCTTCAAGACCGGGAAGGTGGCCTCGACGTCGATCAGGGCCAGGTCGCTCTGTTCGGACACCTGGGTGATGTGCGCGGGCCAGGTCTGATCGCCGGTCCGGACCTTGACATCGCGGCCGCCGTTCACCCACAGGTCGGCCACGACGTGGAAGTTGGTGACCACCCGGGAGTGACCGGACGCAGCGGAGACGGCGAATCCTGATCCCAGCGAATCCCCGAGGTCGATGGTCACGACCGAGCGCTTGACCGCCTCCGCGGTCTTGGCGACGGTGTGGTTCTTCGAGTCCAGCGCGGTCGCCTCGAGCGTGCCGACGCGGGTGGCGAGAGCGGCGCCGGCCACGTCGCTTTGCCTCACCTTCGCCTCGGAGTCCGCGAGCCGGCCGGCGAGGACTCGGGCGGCCGCCCGCGAATCCGTGGCTGCCGTCCGCTCGTTGGCAACCGCATACAGCGCCACGGACATCGACGAGCCGGCGAGCGCGAGGCAGGCGCAGATCGCCACGACAGCCGCAGCGCTGGGCCGTCGTCGTGCATGCCCCCGCTCGACGGGAGCCGACGTCGGCGGGCTCAGCGGTGCGAGCGATGCGGTCGGGAGGGCAGTGCACCGGGAACAGGCTCCGTCAGCCGTCAGGGCGGAGCAGCAGCTCGTGCAGAATGCCGCCATCAGCCGCAGCCCTGGCTCACCGAGTGATCCAGCATCTGAATGACGCCCCCCACGCGCGAGTACCCGGCCGGTGGACCGACCGATGAATGGACGGTATTGGGCGACGGGTGCGCAGCGGTGCCCAATGGGTTCATCCCGCGGGCGAAAACCTTCCTGGTCGGGCAGGTCGGGCGGCCGGACCTACAACGCCTGCGCCAATCGCGCGCGCAACCCGCGCAACGCCTCGGCGGCCTCGGTCGAGCAGGTGATCGTCCACTCGTACTCCGGTGGGATCCACGCGAGGGCCGCGATCAGCTCGGGGATCGAGTTGCCGATGATGGGCCAGTCCACCGTGCCGTCGGGCTGCTGGGTCGCCGAGCTGGCCCACACCCCGAAGTACGCCTGCACCTGCCCGAGGTCTGCCCGCAGGTGGACGGTTGCCTCGTGCCGGCGGCGCGCGGCGCCGTGCGCGACCTGCACGTACTCGGCGGCGTCCGCGGCGGGCAGCTCCTTGGCCGTGAACCGGACCCCGGTGCCGAGCAGCCCCGTCATCCGGTCCATCCGGAACGTGCGCCAGTCCGCCCTGTTCACGTCCCAGGCCACGAAGTACCAGTGCCGGTCGTGCGGCACCAGGGAGTGCGGTTCGACCAGCCGGGCGGAGTCGTTGCCGGCGAAGTCCGTGTAGTGGAACCGGACCCGCTCCTGGTCGCGGCACAGCAGCGCGAGCTGGCCGAGCACGTCCGCGTCAACGTAGGCGTCCGCCCGCACCGACGGGACCGTGTGCGCCCCGATCGCCGCGACCCGCCGCCGCAGGTGTCGGGGCAGCACCTGCTCGATCTTGGCCAGCGCGCTCAGCGAGGTCTGCTCGCCCTGCCCGACGCCGAGGATCGCGGCGGTCCGCAGCCCGACGGCGATCGCCACCGCCTCGTCGTCGTCCAGCAGCAGCGGGGGCAGGGTGCCGCCGCTCTCGAGCTGGTAGCCGCCCGCCGCACCCGGCCGGGCGTTGACCCGGTACCCCAGCTCGCGCAGCCGATCGACGTCGCGCCGGAGCGTGCGGGCAGTGACGCGCAGCCGGGCGGCGAGCTGCGGTCCGGTCCAGTGCCGGTGCGTCTGGAGCAGCGACAGGAGCTGCAGGGCGCGGGATGTCGGGTCGGACATAGCGAAAATCTAGCGCGGATCGCGGACGGAATCTGTCCTCGATCGTTCGTAACGTCGAACCATGACACCGACCCCCATCATCAGTGCCCGCGGACTGAGCAAGCAGTTCGGTGGGCCGGCAGGAAGCACCGTCGTCGCCGTGAGCGATTTGACGATGGATATCGAGGCGGGCTCCCTGACCGCGTTCCTCGGCCCGAACGGCGCCGGGAAGTCCACGTCGCTGCGCATGCTCACCACGCTGCTCGAGCCCACCGGCGGCAGCGCGCGGGTGTGCGGCTTCGACATCGCGGACCAGCCCGAGGAGGTCCGCGCGCGGATCGGGTACATCGGCCAGAAAAACGGCGCCGGGCAGTACCAGCGGGTGCGCGACGAGCTGCTCGGCCAGGGCGCGCTGTACGGGCTCGGCCGCGCCGCGAGCCGACGTCGGGCGGACGAGCTGATCGAGATCCTCGACCTCGGTGAGCTGGCCGGCCGGCGGACCATGGCGCTCTCGGGTGGCCAGCGCCGGCGGGTGGACATCGCGCTCGGGTTGGTCCCCGAGCCGCGGCTGCTGTTCCTCGACGAGCCGTCCACGGGCCTCGACCCGCAGTCGCGCGCGAACCTCTGGGAGCACCTGCTCGCGCTGCGGGCCAGGTACGACACGACCCTGTTCCTCACCACGCACTACCTCGACGAGGCCGACCAGTTCTCCGAGCGGGTGCTGGTGGTCGACCACGGCCGGATCATCGCCGACGACTCCGCCGCCCGGCTCAAGGCGAACCTCGCCGGGGACCGGATCAGCCTGACGATCGCGGGAGACGGTGCGGCGGCGGCGGACACGGTTCGCCACGCGGCCCGCGAGTCCAGCGCGGGCGATCCCGAACCCCTGATCGCAGCCGTCGCGGAGGGCACGCACCTGGTCGTCTCGGTGAACCAGGGTGACCGGGTCCTGCCCCGACTGCTCCGCGCGCTCGACAACCTCGGGTGCGACGTGGTCGCCGCCGAGCTGACCCGCCCGACCCTGGACGACGTGTTCCTTCTCCTCACCGGCCGCAGCCTGCGCGAAGACCGCCAGGCCGAGACCGGCGAGAGCGCCGACCCGATCCCCGCAACCTCCGGAGCCCTCTGATGACGCTGTCCTCCCCCGCCACGGCCACCGAGTTCCCCCGCCGCGCACGCCCCGCCGGCGTCGTGCGCGACACCGGGAGCGTCCTTCTGCGCGAGCTGCGCCCGATGACGCGCGACCCGTTCAGCCTGGTCTTCTCCCTGCTGCAACCGCTCGTCTTCCTGGCGTTCTTCGGCCCGCTCCTCGGCGGCATGACCGGCCTGCCGATCGCGGCCGCGTTCCAGGGGTTCGTGCCGGGGATCATCGTCATGATCGCGCTGTTCGGCACCGCGATGACCGGCTCGAACCTGCTCTTCGAGATCCAGTCCGGCTCGCACGAGCGGATGCTCGTCGCGCCGGTGGCCCGGTCCGCGCTGCTGGTCGGGCGCGCGCTCAAGGAGATGGTCCCCCTGGTGATCCAGGGCATCGTCATCACCGCGGTCGCGGCCATCTTCGGGTTCCAGCCGTCGATCCCCGGCATGGTGCTCGGGCTCGCGATCCTCGCCGTGTTCGGGGTCGGGTTCGGCGCCCTGAGCTATGCGCTGGCGATCGCGTCCCGCGAGCGGGACTGGATGTTCTGGACCGTGCAGCAGGGGCTGCTGTTCCCGCTGATGATCCTGTCGGGCATGCTGCTGCCGCTGGAGTCGGGACCGCACTGGATGCAGGTGCTCGCGCGCTTCAACCCGCTGACGTACATGGTCGACGCCGAGCGCGCCCTGTTCAACGGCGCGTACGCGGACGCGGCCGTCTGGCAGGGGGCGCTCGCCGCCGTCGTCGTCGCGGCGCTCGGGCTGAGCGTGGGGATCCGGGCGGTGCGGCACAGCGTGTGACCGCCAAGCGGTCGCAAGTTTCGGAAGGTTTGGTGCGCCCGTCGCACCAAACCTTCCGAAACCTGGCTCATCGTCCGCCCAGTCGAGCACGAGGACGCCGCTCGCCGAGGAGGTCAGGCCGATCGCGGCCACCTGCCACGCAGCGACCGTCGAACTGCCGAGCACCGACCCGCCGCTTCCCATCGTGCTCCGGGTGCTGCGGGGGCGTCAACGGGCCCGTCAACCACCCAGCGCTGTCTGGCAGAGTTCGCCACCCGGGACGTCCCGATCCGGGTGAGAAGTCAGCGGAAGGTCGTCACACGTATGTCCGAGGCAGAACAGGTCGAGATCGGCTCCGGCACGCAGCGCGACGTCACCCGGTTGGTGAACCTCAGCGACGCCGTGGTCTCGATCGCGGCCACCCTGCTCGTGCTGCCGCTCGCCACGGACGCGAGCCAAGGATCGGTGAGCACCCTGGCGGCGCTGGCCGACCAGAGCGGGCGCCACCTCCTGCTGTTCCTGCTCAGCTTCGCGGTGATCTGCCGGTTCTGGCTCGTGCACCACGCGCTCTTCGACACGATCGTCGCGTTCAACGTCCCGCTGTTCTGGATCAACGCGCTGTGGCTCGTCTCGATCGTCGTGCTGCCGTACACGACCGGCCTCATCGGCGCCGCCCAGGGCAACAATCAGGTGGCGACCGGCGTGTACATCTCCACCATGCTCATCACGACCCTCGCCGGCCTGGCGATGCAGTGGCTGATCAACAGGTCCCCCGAGCTGCACGCTCCGGGGATGCAACGCCGACTGGACCTCGCCCCCGCCGTCGTCATCGTGGTCACCATGCTGTTGGCGCTCGTGACCGCGATCGTGGTGCCGGCGACCGGGCCCTGGGCGCTGTGTCTGCTGATTCCGTCGGGTCAGATCAGCCGGCTGGCGACCCACCTGGTTCGGCGGGGGCGCCCGGCCGGGAATTGACCGCCGGCGGTCGCCGCTGGACGCCTGAGCGTTCGGTGCCTACCGTGCAATGTGCTCTGGCGCAGGCAAGCCGGTGACCCGTGACGCGCAGGACGCCGGGCCTGGTCGCCCGCGTCGCGACCGCGGTCGCCGTGGTCGTGATCACGGCTGCCTGCGGCACTTCGGAGCCGGGCCCGATTCCCGGACCGACGGCGGCCGCACCGCCCTCGCACGTGCGGCAGGGCCACCCGGCGCACCGCGGGGTCCCGGTGGTGGGACCGGCCTGCGACGCCGCGACGGGGCGGGTCGAGCACGTCACGTTCGAGGCCTCGAGCTTCGCCGAGCGGGGCGACTTCCAGCTCTACCTGCCGCCCTGCTACGACACCGAGACCACCCGCCGGTACCCGGTGCTCTACCTGCTCCACGGTGGCAGCCAGGACGACGATCACTGGTCGCAGCTCGGCCTGCCGGGTGCCGCTGACGCCGCGATCGCCGCGCACTCGATCGCACCGATGATCGTCGTCATGCCCGACGGCGGGCCGATGTTCGCCCCGAAGAACAGGACGGCCTTCGAGCACTACCTGGTGCACGAACTCGTTCCCCGGGTCGATCGGACCTGGCGGACCAGCCCGGAACGCTCCGGCAGGGCGGTCGGTGGGATCTCCATCGGGGGCCGGCTCGCGCTCGAGGCGGCGACCGACCACCCGCAGCTGTTCTCGGTGGTCGGCGCACACAGCTCGACGGTCCGCGATGTTCCTGGCCTCGCTCGTCGCCTCGCCGACGGCGACCTGCGGATCTACCTCGACGTCGGCAACCTGGACGCCCTGCGCGGAGTCGACCAGTCGCTCGCCGACGCGCTGGACCGGGACGGGGCGCACTACGAGTTCCACGTCAGCCCGGGTGCGCACGGCCGGGTCTACTGGAGCGCGCACGTTCGGGACTACCTGCGCTTCTACGACGCCGCGCTCGCCTCCTGCTGACCGGCGAACCGCTCATCCGACGCCGTGCATCGGATCGTCAGGCGCCATGCAGCGTCCGTACATCCTGCCGTCGTCGGCCCTGCCTAGTCTGCTGGGCAGCGGCCGGACACGCCGACCGCCTCCAGGAGGCTCCCGTGGTGCTCGCACTGTCCCTCGTACGGCATGGCCAGACCGTGTACAACGCGGAGAACCGGATGCAGGGCTGGTGCGACTCGCCGCTGACGCCGGCCGGGCTCGCGGGCGTGCGGACCACGGCCGACCACCTGGCGGATCGGCCCTTCGTCGCCGCCTACGCCAGTCCCTCCGGCCGGGCCCAGGCCACCGCGCGACAGATCCTCGCTCACCACCGGCGGGTGCCGCTCACCACCGATCCGGACCTGCGCGAGCTCAACTTCGGCGAGCTCGAGGCGCGTCCGGGGTCGGAGCTCGCCGCCCGCCACGATCCGGACGCCATGTTCGACGAGCTGCTCGCCGGCACGTTCCCCGGCATCCCCGACGGCGAGAGCGCAAGTGAGTTCCTCGCGCGGGTCTCCTCGGCCTTCGCCCGCATCGAGCACGCGCACGCCGACGGCCAGGTGCTCGTGGTGAGCCATGGCCTCACGCTCCTCACCTACCTGATGATGATCGATGAGCGGCCCAAGTCGCCGTTGCCGAACGCGAGCATCTCGACGGTCCTGGTGCGGCGCAGCGGCGTGCGCCGGGTGGTCGTCGTCGGGCTGGACCTGGCTGGCGGCGAGGGCCTGCCCGACGACGTCGACGCGTCCCCGAGGCCGGAGCCCGCGCTGGGCTGATCGCCGACCGACGGCGCGATTCGCCCTACCGCGACGGCAGCGAGGATGCAGTTCGGTCCGCTGCGTTCGTGTCTATCCCCGAGGAAGTACGTGGCCCAGTTGCGCGAGCGTCGTGCGGAAGGCGCCCTCGTGCTCGACGCCGACGGCGAGGTGGCGATCGCCAACGAGCTGGCACAGCCCGCGGGTGCGACGGTCCCCCGCGATGAACGCGGCGGTCGCCGGGTCCGCACACTCGACGAGCCGGACCATGCCACGATCGGTCAGGCGATCGCCGAGCGGGACCTCGCCGAGCGCGACCACGTCGTGATTCGGCAGGACCCTGATCGAGTTCGCGATGGTCGTCATCTCCGGCGGTGCAGCTCCGGAGAGGCCCAGAACGTAGGCGCCCAGGGCATTGATCCGGATCGCGCGCAGGCCGTCGTACCTGCTCAGGCTCTCGAGCTCTTCGGTGGCCATGTTGCCGCGAAAGTCCTCGCGCGCGCCTGCTGGGTCGGCGTACGCGACGTCGAGGAGCCCGAGGGTCGCGGCGTACTCGAACAGCACCGCGAGCGTGTACCGCCCCTCGAGCAGCGCCCAGTCGCCGAAACCGTCGTAGCCCAGGCTGCCGTACTCCGGATCGCCGATCTACAGCTTCCACATCGCGCGCTCGCTGCGCGCGACCGTCGGGCTGAGCTTGCCTCTCCGCATGCGCCGGAACAGGTGGTCGATGTCGACCCATTCACCCGCAGCGGAGGTCTCAAGGGCGTGCGCGACCGTCTGACGACGCGTCTTCACCGAGGTCAGAGCGTTGGACGATCGCTGGCCCTTGATCTCCTCGACCCGGCTGAGCTCGTCGATCACTCCGTGACTGACCCAGCGCGTCCACAGGGAGCGGATCGTCCCCGCCGGCGGCGCCGTCAGGGCCGTGTGACCGCGCGGGGTCAGCTGGAGGCGGGTTCCCGCGAGCTCCGCCAGTCCGGCTGCTTGCACGATCAACGGCCACGCGTAGGCCGCGATCGCCTCGTTCCGGTAGAAGTCCCCTGCGGCCAACAGCGACGCGAGGCCGGCCACGGACGCCGCCGTCGGACGGCCCGTCTTCGCGCTGCACCGTAGCCGCCCCGACGCGCACCACTCCAACACGACGCGGACGTTCGAGAGGGCTTCGAGCTCGGTGCGGCGGACCGTGCCGGCAGGGTGGTGGCCGAGGGCAGGCGGCCAGAGGTTCTCCTCGTCGTTCATCGGATGAACCTACCGGGGCAGACGCCAGGTCCTCGTGGTCAGCCACGGCCTGGAGCGATCGCGGCCCCGCTCGTCACCGGGTCGACCCGAGAAGCGCCGAGAGGTCGAGAGAAATGCGCCACATGAGGGCGCCGACTTCGTCGAGATGCTTTCCGACGCGCGCCTTCGGGGCACTGACGTTGATCGCCGCCACGATCCCGTTGCGAAAGTCATGGACGGGCGCAGAGGCACCGACGACCCCCATGGCGAATTCTTCGTCGACGGTCGCGTAGCCGTGGATGCGGATGCGCCCGACCTCCCGGAGCAGGCTCGGGTAGTCGGTGACCAGCAGCGATCCCTCCGGCTCCAGGTCCGGAATCGTGTCGGTGGCCGGAGCGCCCAGCGGGCGCAGGCCAGGGGCAACGCGCTCCCGCTCATGCAGGTCGTACCAGCGCCGCAGGTCCTCCTGGTCCCATTCGCTGATCAGCACGCGTCCAGCCGACGTCCGCCACCCACTGACGCTGACGCCCTCCCAGCCGATGCCTCGAAACGCGTACGCACTGCTCTCAGCGGGGTGCGAGCCTCAACGAAGGCGCTGGTCCGGAGTCATCTCGTCGCGCCCCCTCGGCGCGACTCGAGTCCACGGCGGCGCAACGCAGGCCGCCGTCATCGAGACGGCAGAACGAGCCCAGGCCCGGGCACACGAAGGTCGAGTGAGGCGCATCGCGCCCATCGGCCATCCAAGGCCTGAGCAGGTTTCGCCCTCCCTATCGAGTCGACTGATTCTTCAGGGCGTCAGCGCCAGAATCCCGTGAGCGACTCGGCAAGGACCCTGCCTTGGTCGTAACCGGCGCGAGCAGCGGGCGGACGCAGCGATGGATCCATCGCGTTGGCGCCGAACATGTGCTCGGAGTTGGGGTTGGGGAAGATCGTCTCGACTCTGCTGCCGCCTACGCGGAGCGCGTCGACCTGCGCGGCGAGCTGCGTGCCCCAGTTCAGCGGTTGCAGTGTTCTGCCGCCGAAGGGTGACAGCACCAGCACTCGCCCGTATCCGGCTGCAAGATCGGCGTTCTCGTTGCGTCGGTAGCCGCCGTCGATGTACCGGTTGTCCCCGATCCAGTAGGGGAGGCCGCTGGCACAGCTGGCGGCGACGGCGTCCGCCAGGTCGACGCCGCTGTGGCGGTCGAACACGACCGGTTCACCGGTCTGGGCATCGACCGCCGTGATGAGCACCGTTCGTTGCGGCCAGTGCTGGCTGGGCAGCCGCGAGGCGACGGTGGCGCGCCACTGTGTTTGCCAGGAGCCGTCCGACGCCGCATCCAGGTCCAGTGCCGCCGCGCCCATTCTGCGGCGCATGTCAGCCGGATCCTGCGCGGAGGCGATGATCTTGCCGATTCTCTCGATGTGGTCCGCCGCCGACGTGGTCGGAACGCGTCCTCGGTCGGATCCGGCCGGACCGGTCCGCTCCTGGGGTGCCGTGGCAAGGATGGCGGCAAGCAGCTCGGTCGGGGTCGCGCCGGCTAGCTGGGCCGCGGCCGTCGATCCGGCTGACGTCCCGATGGTCAGGTCGGCTGTGGTCACGTCCAGCCCGGCGTCGAACAGGCCGGCGATGACGCCGATCAGCCACGCGTTGCCCGTCGATCCGCCGCCACCGAGGACCAGCGCTCGCTCGCCCGCGGCGGGTTCGAGCCCTGCCTCGCCCGCGGCCCGTACCCGCGTTGTGGCGTCCGCGGCCCGTACCCGCGTTGTGGCGTCGACCTGCGGCCGATCCTGGTCGGACCCCGACGGGTCACCGGAGGCCATCGTCGAATTGGAGTTCAGAGGTGAAGAAGGTGTGGTGTTCATGGGAGTCGCCCTTCGCGGATTGCCTGGCGGGCGCTCCCGGTGGCGACTACCTCAGTCGCGCGATCGTGGACCGCAGGGAGCGCCCACTGTCGATACTGCGTGCATGGGGCTCACCTCCTGCCGATGGATCACGATCGTCGGGACGCTAGCACTCCGGCGCCGCGGTGCGCAATCGAAATATGGCCGGGGCCCGGCGCCGCCGGCGCCAACCTGCCGGCCGCCGCGTCGCCGTCGAGCGCACCAGCGGGTCAGTCAGTTTTCGAGTCAGGACGACCGCTGCGGGGCTCGACTACATCTTCACTGTCAGTCTTCACTCAGCATCACCGCCGACCGATACGCCCTCATCGGTGATGGACCGATTTTGGTCGGGGTCTGCTCGAAATCCGCTCACTTCCCGACCAAAACCCGCCTCGATCCGCAAGCCGAGCGTCCACGGCTCAGGTTTGGGAAGGATGTGTGCGCCGGGGGCACCAATTCTTCCGAATCCTGAGCTCTCGGAGCCCGATCGGGCGCGCCGGCGGGTGGCAGCGATCAGGTTTGGGAAGGATGTGTGCGTGGGACGGACCGATTCTTCCGGAACTTGGGCTGTTCGGGGTTTGGGGACGACAAAGAGCCACCCCTTTCGGGGTGGCTCTTTGTGTAATGGTTGTCCGGCGGCGACCTACTCTCCCACACAGTCTCCCGTGCAGTACCATCGGCGCGGAGGGGCTTAGCTTCCGGGTTCGGA
>NZ_DATCNW010000379.1:0-2863 GCF_036565025.1 Pengzhenrongella sp. | reverse complement strand
GTCGCGGCGGTCAGCTTGTCGAGCACCGACGTGAGCACCGCCGAACGGGCCGAGTCGAGGCTCGGCGGCAGGACGGCGCGCATGGCCCGGAGCGCGGCGATGAGCGCGACGGCCTCTCGCGTGCCGAGGCGCAGCGGGCGCGTCATGCCGCGCGACTCGACGAGGCGGACCACGCCCTCGTCGTACGACGCCGCGTCGAAGTCGATCAGGTCGTGCGGCCAGTACCCGGGGGTGCCGGTGACCCACAGGGTGTCGATGTCAGCCACGACCTGGCGCGTGCTCACCCCGAACTGGTCGGCCAGCCGCTCGACCGGCACCCCGGCCTGCCGGTCGAGGTAGGTGATCATGCCGAGCATCCGCAGCAGCCGGTCGCTCGCGCGCTCAGCCATCGGAGCCGCCCGGGGTGGGTGCCGCGTCCAGCGCGGCGGCGGCGCGCAGCCGTCGCAGCACGGCCTCGCGCAGGTCGCGTGGTGCGAGCACGACGACGGCGTCGGCGTACCCGGCGACCTCGTCGGCCAGGTCGGAGGTGCCGGTGAACGAGACCCGCACCACGTCGCGGTGCGCGAGCAGCGGGACCGCCCGCGCCACCTCGGCGACGTCGTCGGGCGCGTCGGGTGTGCCGGCGGGAACCTCGGACGAGACGGCGCGCGAGCGCAGCGCGCTCGCGCGCTCGGGCCACAGGGCGAGGGTCGCGACGCGAACCGGGTCGTTCGACCGGCTCCCGAGCACGGCAGAGGCGTCCAGGTCGGCCGGGATCTGGTACGAACCGGGCTCGCCGAGCGGGCGCACGCGACCCTCGATGCGACTGAGCCGGAACGAGCGCGGGGCATCCCGGTCCCGGTCGCGCCCGACGACATACCAGCCGCCGCCCCGGGCGAGCAGCCGCCACGGCTCCACGACGCGCTCGCGGACGTCACCGGTGTTCGCCGCGCGGTAGGTGAACGTGACCGCCTGGCGCGCCTGGACGGCGTCGAGCAGCGGCCCGAAGGTGTCACCCGCGGCGCGCACGCGCGGGGCGAGGCCCGCGACCAGGTCCGTGCCGGCCGGAGCCGTGCCGACCGCGCGGAGCTTGGCCAGGGCGCGCGCGGCGTCGGTGCGCAGCGACTTGTCCTGCCAGAACTGGACCGCGAGCGAGAGCACGCCGAGCTCGCCCGCGGTGAGCTCGATGGCGGGCAGCGCGTACGCCTCCTGGTCGACGCGGTAGCCGACGTCCTCGGTGTGCCCGCTGCCGGCGACGACCAGGATCGGGATCCCGAGCTCGCGCAGCGCACCCTTGTCCCGCTCGAACATGCGCTCGAACGCGTCGTTGGTCCGCGCATCGGAGTAACCCGCGACAGTGGAGCGGATCTGCTCCTTCGTCAGCTTGCCGGCCGTGTTGACCAGGGCGATGACGAGGTTGAGCAGCCGCTCGGCGGGATGGGTCTGTACAGGCATCAGCACCACGCTAGTCGGCCGAGCCCCGCCACGAGCCCTCTCTGCCCCCCGACTCCCCCACAACCCTCACCTGGGCTTGGGAAATCGGGGCGGGTGGGGGCCGGTAGCGTGATGCGGTGATTACCTGGCGAGAAGGTTTTGTGGTGTCGCGCAAGGCGGCGTGGTCCGGAGCGATCGAGGTACGGGTGCGGCTCGGGCCCTGGAGCGACGGCGAGAAGCCCACGGCGGCGCAGGCGGCGGCCATCGCGGCGGCCTACGCGACGATCGACAAGCAGTTCGGCAACGGCAAGCCGCGCCCCCCGGAGGTGCTGCCCGACGGCACCGAGGTCCGCGCTCTCGCCTATCCCGAGCTCGTCGGGAACCCCCAGGTGGACGACCGGGTGCTGCTCAACGTCTCCGCGCTCGCCCGCGGGCTCGGCACCGGCGGCTACGGCCTCGTCGTCGCGCTCCCGGACGCCCTGCCCAGGGACCCCCAGCCGGGGCCGGGACACCTCGTCAAGGCGCGGTACACCCCGCTGCAGGCACTCGTGCTCGGGGTCGACGAGCAGGAGTCCGCCCATCACGCCACGCTGCGCGACGCCGACGACCTGGCCGGCCTGCCGGTCGTGGTCGCCGACCTGCACTCCGCGCTGCCGGCCGTCATCGCGGGGGCGCGGCACGCCGCCGCGCTCGCGGGCCGCCCGGCCCCGAAGGTCGCCTACGTCATGACCGACGGCGGCGCGCTGCCGGCGTGGTTCTCCCGGAACGTCTCCGCGCTGCGCGACGCCGGCTGGATCACGTCCTGCCTCACCGCGGGCCAGGCGTTCGGCGGGGACCTCGAGGCCGTCACGGTGCACACCGCGCTGCTCGCCGCGCGGCTGGTGGTCGGGGCCGACCTGGTCGTCGTCGCGCAGGGGCCGGGGAACCTCGGGACCGGCACCAAGTGGGGGTTCTCCGGCGTCGCCGCGGGCGAGGCGGTGAACGCCGCGGGGACGCTCGGCGGACGCCCGGTCGCCGCGCTGCGGGTGTCGGGCGCCGATGCGCGCGAGCGGCACCTCGGCATCTCGCACCACTCGCTGACCGCGTACGGCCGGGTGGCGCTCGCGCCGGCCGACGTCGTCGTCCCCTCGTTCGACGGCGACCTCGCGGACCTGGGTGCTCGGGTGCAGCTGCAGGCGCTCGCGCTCGGCGCGCCGGACGGCCGGCACCGGCTCGTCCCGGTCGACGCCGGGGCGGACCTGCTCGGCGCGCTCGCGGACACCCCGGTCAAGCTCTCGACCATGGGGCGCGGGCTCGACGCGGACCCCGCGGCGTTCCTCGCGGCCGCGGCCGCCGGCGCACACGCCGTCGGGCTGCTCGCCGGCGACAGCTGAGCGCGCCACCGCCCCGCGACCGGCGCGCGGCTCAACCTCTCCACCCGCAACGTCCGAGCGTTGACGTCCTATAGGAC
>NZ_DATCNW010000378.1:0-10400 GCF_036565025.1 Pengzhenrongella sp. | reverse complement strand
GTCCTATAGGACGTCAACGCTCGGACGTTGCGGGTTTGGGGCGGGAAATTGGCTCAGAGCGCGGGCTCGGAACGCTCATTCTGGGGGTGTCGAGGTCGATGGGAGTTGTACAGGGCTCATGGATGGGCCCGCAGGATCGACCATGGACGGGAGACATCGTGATCATCGTGACGCGCCTGAACGGCCCCCGGTTCGCGATCAACCCCGACCTGCTGCAACGCATCGACAGCGTCCCGGACACGATCCTCACGCTGGTCGACGGGACCAAGTACATCGTCCAGGAATCCATGGCCGACGTCATCACTCTCATCGTCGACTACCGCGCCGCCGTCATCGCGCGTTCGGCGGACCCCCGGGCGAACCTCGGCCTGCACGCCGCGCCCGACCTGCCCGACGACGGCGACGACGCCGGCTCGGACCCGGACGACGAGCCCCTCCCGCCCCCGGTCCAGCTGCACCCGAGGGGGATCTGATGGATCCGGCCACCCTCATCGGGGTCAGCCTCGCGTTCGGCGCGGTGATCGCCTCGATCGTCATGGAGGGCTCGAGCCCGATGGCCGTCGTGCTGCCGGCGCCGATGATGCTGGTGATCGGCGGCACGCTGGGTGCCGGCCTCGCGAGCAGCACGGTCAAGGACGCGAAACGCGCCTTCGGCTCGATCGTCAAGGCGTTCACACTCAAGCTCCCGAATCCCGAGGTCACGATCGAGACCCTCGTCGGCCTCGCCGACCGGGCGCGCCGGGAGGGCCTGCTCGCCCTCGAGGACGCCGCCAAGGAGATCGACGACGAGTTCCTGCGCGCCGGCCTGCAGGCCGCGATCGACGGCACCGACCCCGACGACCTGCGCACCATCCTCGAGGACAAGATCTCGACCAAGCGCGCCCAGGACCGGGTGAGCGCGAAGTACTACGCCGACATGGGCGGCTTCGCCCCCACGATCGGCATCATCGGCACCGTCGTCTCGCTCGTGCACGTGCTCGAGAACCTCGCGCAGCCGGACAAGCTCGGCAAGATGATCGCGTCCGCCTTCGTCGCGACGCTGTGGGGCCTGCTCACCGCCAACCTGTTGTGGCTCCCGCTCTCCGGGCGCCTCAAGCGCGCGTCGGACCTCGAGTGCACCCAGATGGAGGTGGCGCTCGAGGGGCTCCTCGCCGTGCAGGCCGGGGCCAACCCGCGCCTCGTCGGGGAGCGCCTGCGCAGCATGCTCGCGGACGAGCCCGGCAAGTCCGCCAAGCCCGCCAAGTCCGAGAAGAAGGCAGCATGAGCGCGCACAAGGGCCGCGGGAAGAAGGTCCACGAGGAGGAGCACGAGAACCACGAGCGCTGGGCCGTGAGCTACGCGGACATGATGACGGTGCTCGTCGGGCTGTTCATCGTGCTCTACGCGATGGGTCAGACGGACAACACCAAGTTCACGGCTCTGAAGAACTCCCTCGCGGCCGGCTTCGGCAACGGCAACCCGTCGGTGCTCGACGGCAGCGCCGGCGTGATGAAGGACGCCGGTGCGGTGCCCAGTGCGCCGCAGGACCAGGGTCTGGCCGGCCCGGTCTCCCCGCAGGACGCCATCGTGCCGCTCAAGGTCGCCACCCAGCCGACGGACATCGAGCGCGCACGCAAGGAGCTGACCCGCCTCGAACAGGTGGAGCGCAAGATCGAGGCCCGCCTGGCCGCGGTCGGCAAGGCCGGACAGGTCCGCTTTGTGATCGACGAGCGCGGCCTCGTCGTCGGCCTGATCGCCAACGACGTCTTCTTCGACCAGGGCAGCGCCGTGCTCAAGCCGGCCGCTGAGGTCATCGTCGACGCCGCGGCCCCCGTGCTCGTGGCGATCCCCGACCAGGTCTCCGTCGAGGGCCACGCCAACGCGGTCCCGGTCTCCGGCCGGTACGCGACCAACTGGGAGCTGTCGGCCGACCGGGCCACCCAGGTGCTGCGCCGCCTCGTCGAGCACGACCACCTGCCCGGCAACCGGATCTCCGCGATCGGCTTCGGCGACGCCCGACCCCTGAAGAACGCCGGCGCCGACGCGCTGGCGGTGAACCGCCGTGTCGACCTCGTCGTGCACAGCTCCCAGCCCGACTCGGTGCGCAACCTGCTGCCGACCGTGATCGCACAGATGAAGGGATGACGACGGACATGGTCAACGAGCAGCGGGTGATCTCCAGCTCACCCAAGCCGGTCGGCGGCGGGATCCGCGAGGGCCGGGCCAAGCTGGCCGCGGTCTCGGAAGCCCCCGAGGAGAAGAAGCGGAAGAAGCCGGGCAAGCTTGTGCTGATCATCGCCGCGGTGGTGGTGCTCGCGCTCGCGGGTGCGGCCTACTTCTTCCTGCTCAAGCCGTCGGGTGGCGAGACGAAGGGGCCGCCCCCGCCGCCTGCGCCGGTGCCCGGCACGGTGCTCACCATCGACCCCGTCAGCGTCAACCTGGCCAACGGGCACTACCTGCGCCTTGGCCTGGCCCTGCAGCTCACGAAGGAGGTCAAGGAGGCGCCCGACTCCGCTCGCGCCCTCGACCACGCCATCACCGTGTTCTCGGGGCACACCGTGCAGGAAGTCACCGACCCGAAGACCCGCGAGCAGCTCAAGGAGAAGCTCGTCAAGGAGCTCGACAAGGCGTACGACGGCGAGGTGATGGATGTCTACCTGACCGACTACGTCACCCAGTGAGTCACCCGCTGGAGTGATCAGCCCGCCACGGATGGCGGTGGTTCGCGGTGCCAGGGAGGGCGCCACATCGATCCCGGACGACCGGGATGAAGAACGACGCGAGGTGTTCCTCACAACCGTGCGCGGGCGGCCGATCAGGGCTTCGTGACGGTCCAGGACACCTCGCGGGCGCCGGCCCGCAGAAACAAGAAAACCGGCGAACCCGCGGCCTACGACTTCCGTCGGCCGATGACCCTCGTGCGCGAGCACGGTCGGGTCCTGGAGATGGCGCTCGAGACGTTCTCGCGTCAATGGGGCAACCAGCTGGCCGCCAGGTTGCGGGTGCTCGCCCAGGTGTCGATCGAGTCGGTGACGATGCTCTCCTACGACGAGTACGTCCGGTCCCTGCCGCCGCAGACCACGATGGTCATGTGCACGCTGGAGCCGAGCCGCACCACCGCCGTCGTGCAGATCTCCAGCGGAACGACGATGAACTGGGTCGACTACCTGCTCGGCGGGCGCGGGATGGTCATCGGGAACGCCGAGCGGGAGCTCACCGAGATCGAGTTCACCCTGCTGCGTGACCTGCTCCAGCACGTGCTCGGCGACCTCTCCTACGCGTTCGCGGCCATCGTGCCCATGACGGTCAGCGTCCGGTCGGTGCAGTACGCCCCGCAGTTCGTGCAGGCCGTCGCGGCCTCCACCGCCGTCATCGTCGCGACCTTCACCGTGCGCGTCGGCGACCACGAGGACACGGCCACGATGATGCTCTCGGCCGACGTGCTGCTCGCCGGACTTCGGGCGAACGAGACCACGGACAACCGCTCGGCCGCCGAGCTCGCGGCGCACGAGGATGCGGTCGCCCGGCTCGTGGCCGGGATCGAGAACGTGCCGGTTCCGGTGGCCGTCCGGTTCGGGCCCATCACCGTTCGCCCGTCCGACGTCGTCGGGCTGGCCCTGGGCGACGTCCTGGAGCTCAACCACCCGACCAACCGTCCGCTCGAGGTCGTCGTCGACGACGTCGTGCTCGCCCGTGCCGCCGCCGGGACCCAGGGCGCCCGCCTCGCGTGCGTTGTCGTGACCGCCGAGGAGATCTCCTGATGCCTGCCCGCACCGCCCCCTCCACCGAGGCCAAGATCGCCGCCGACCTGCTGGTCGGTCTCCTGCCGTCGACCGTGCCGTTGACGGTCGAGCTGATGGACCCGTCCCGTGGGCCGCGCCCCGAGGACGCCGCCGTCGTCGCGACCTTCGTGGGCGCGTCGAGCGTCGAGCTCGTGCTGGTGGCCGAGCGGGCGATCGCCGAGTCGCTCGCGGGCATCGGTGGGGCGCCGATCTCGCTCGGGGACGCGCTGCGGCCGGCCCTGGAGGCCGCCGCGGGCGCCTTCGGTCCCGGCGTGCTCGAGGTCGCCGTGACCCGCCCGGTCGGCGCCGACCTGGTCGGGGAGGGCCTGATGGCGTTCGCCCTGATGGCCGACGGCGAGCCGCAGGCGTGGTTCGGCATCCGGGCCCGCAGCCGGGCCGCAGCCGTCCCGCAGCAGCGCGACCCCCACCAGCGGGCCGACATGCGCCTGCTCTACGACGTCGAGATGACGCTCACGGCCGTGATCGGGCGCACCCGCCTGCCGGTGCGCCAGGTCCTCGACATGGTCCCCGGGTCCGTGCTCGAGCTGGACCGCGCCGCCGGTGCACCCGCCGACCTCATGGTCAACGGCCGCCTGATCGCGCGCGGTGAGGTCGTCGTCGTCGACGAGGACTACGGGATCCGGATCACCGAGATCGTCTCGGCCGACCAGCCCAACGTCTGATGGAGACCGCGATGGTGGGGCTGCGCGTCGCGCTCGCGCTGGCCTGCGTGCTCGGTCTGATCTGGTACGCCGGGCGGCGGCTGTCCGGCACGTCGGTCGTCGGGCGGCGGTCGCGCAGCGTGCCGATCACCGTGATCGCACGCCAGGCGCTCGGCAAGGGCGTGGGCATCACGCTGGTCGAGGTCGCCGGGCGCACGCTCCTCCTCGGGGTCGGCGACAAGAGCGTCGCGCTGCTCACCGAGCTCCACCCCAGCGACGCCGACGCCACCGCCGCCGAGCGGCGGGTCGAGCTCGACCTCGCCGCCCTCGACGGGCTGCCGGAACTCCAGGAGCTCTCGGTCCTCGATGAGCTCCAGGCGCTCGACGAGCTCGACCCGCAGGAGCCCTCGGACCTCGATGAGCCCACCGGGCCGACCACCGACGCCCTGCTCGACGAGCTCATGGCGGCCGCGGCGCGCCCGACGGCCCCACGGCACCTCGGCCACCCGGACCGCGGCGACCGGGTCGGCTCCCGCGGCGCCCTGGAGGGCACCGTCGCGTCGCCCAGCACCTGGCGCCGGGCGGTCGACGTCGTGCAGCAACGCACGGTGCGCCGGTGACCCAGCGGCGCCCGGGGCGCGCACGGTTCGTGCGGGCCGGGCTCGCCGTCGCCGCGATCGTGTTCCTGCTCGGGGTGTCGACCGCCGCCGCGACCCCCGCGGGCGCCGCTGTGCACTCCGTCGCCTCGGTGGCCGACGCGCACACCGCCGCGCGCACCGCCGCACACACCGCCGCGCCGAACCCGCCCGGGGCGCCGACCACGCCGAGCGCGCCGTCGACCACCGACCCCTCCATCACGGTCGACCTGAACGGTGTGAACGGCAAACCGAACAGCTCGATCACCGTGCTGCTCGCGCTCACCGTGCTCTCGGTGGCCCCCGCGGTGCTGCTGATGATGACCAGCTTCACCAAGATCTTCGTCGTGCTGTCGCTGACCCGGAACGCGCTCGGCCTGACCGGCGTGCCGCCCAACCAGGTGATCGCCGGGCTCGCCCTGTTCCTCAGCCTGTTCATCATGTCGCCCGTGCTCAGCGACGTGAACACCGCGGGTCTGCAGCCCTACCTGAACGGCAAGGTGTCCTTCGCGAAGGCCGTCGAGACCGGGTCGGCTCCCCTGCGCACGTTCATGCTCCGCCAGACCCGCGAGGAGGACCTGGCGCTGATGACGCGCGCCGCGGACCTGCCCAACCCCAAGAACCCGGAGTCGGTCTCGACCCTGACCCTCATCCCGGCCTTCATGATCTCCGAGCTGCGGTCCGCGTTCATCATCGGCTTCGTCATCTTCGTGCCGTTCCTGGTGATCGACCTGGTCGTCTCGGCGTCCCTGATGTCGATGGGCATGATGATGCTGCCGCCGGTGATGGTGTCGCTGCCGTTCAAGCTGCTGCTTTTCGTCCTGGTGGACGGGTGGGGCCTGGTCGTGACGGCCCTCGTGGGCAGCTATTCCGGGGTCGGGGGCTGAGCGCCGATGGACACCAACTCCGTCCTGGACATCGGGCTCAATGCCCTCGTGCTCGCCGCCAAGCTGAGCGCGCCGGTGCTGGTGACCGCGCTCGTCGTCGGGTTCGCCATCTCGCTGTTCCAGTCGGTCACGCAGATCCAGGAGGTCACGCTCAGCTTCGTCCCGAAGGCGATCGCGGTCGCGGTCGCGCTGTTCGTGACCGGGCACTGGATGATCGCCGAGGCCGTCGGATTCACGACCGAGCTCTTCGCCCGGATCCCCTCGCTGCTCAAGGGGGGCTGACGCGATGACGTTCGGGCTGCCGTGGCTTCCCCTGGAGTCCGTGATGCTCGCCGGGGTGCGGATCGCCGCGTTCCTGCTCATCGCGCCGCCGTTCGCGCACCGCGGGATCCCGGGCGCGGTCAAGGCGATGCTCGCGATGGCCCTCGCGCTGCTGGTCGCGCCCCGGGCCCGGGCCGCGTCCGACCCGGCCGACATCTCGCTGTTCGTCACCCAGCTGCTGCTCCAGGTGGTCGTCGGTGCAGCCCTCGGCTTCCTGGTCGCGCTGGTGTTCAACGCCGCCACGGCGGCCGGCGCGCTGATCGACCTGTTCGCCGGCTTCCAGCTGGCGTCCGCCTACGACCCGATGAACCTCACCAGCGGTGCGCAGTTCCAGCGCCTGTACCAGCTCACCGCGCTCGTGCTGCTGTTCGCGTCGGACGGCTACCAGATCGTCATCACCGGCCTGGTCCGCACCTTCGACGTGCTGCCGCTCGGCACCCCGCTCAACCTCGCCGCGATGGCCGCACTGAGCGCGAGCGGGTTGACCCAGATGTTCCTCGCCGCGCTCCAGGTCGCCGGCCCGCTCGCCGTCGTGCTGTTCCTGGCCGACGTCGGCCTCGGGCTGCTCACCCGCGTCGCGCCCGCTCTGAACGCCTTCGCGCTCGGCTTCCCGCTCAAGATCCTGCTCACGCTGCTGCTCGCGAGCGCCGCGTTCCTCGCGGTGCCGCAGCTGGTCAGCTCGCTGACCCGCGACTCGATGAGGTTGCTGATGGGGGTGGCCCGATGAGCGAGGACGCGGGCAGCAAGACCCACAAGGCAACCCCGAGGCGCATGAAGGAGCTGCGTCGCGACGGGTCGCTGCAGCGCTCGCAGGACCTCTCGGCGTGGCTCGGGATGGGCGCGGCGGCGCTCATGCTGCCGGCCGTGCTGCGCGCGGGGGCGCAGCACGCGGTCACGCAGCTCGCGATCGTGCGCACGACGATCGCGAACCCGGACCCGCTGAGCACCGTCCAGGTGCTCTACGACGGGCTCGGGACCGTGGTGCCGACGGTGGCGCCGATGCTCGCCGTCGTCACGGTGGCCGCGATCGTGTCCTCGGCAGCCCAGGGCGGCATCCATTTCTCGACCAAGAAGCTCAAGCCGACGTTCAAGCAGTTCAACATCCTCAAGGGCGTCAAGAACTCGTTCGGCACGCAGGCCCTGTGGGGCGGCGTGAAGGCGCTGCTCAAGACGGCCGTCGTGGGCGCGGTGCTGATGGTGATCGTGCGGGGCATCACCCCGCTGCTGCTCACCTCGGGCGGGCTGTCGCTGCGCCAGGTCGTGGACGTCGGAGCGGGTGGCGTGGCCTCGCTGATGCGCACGGCCGTCATTGCGGGTCTGGTGCTCGCGGCGTTCGACATCCTCGTGATCCGCCGCAAGAACCGCAAGCAGACCATGATGAGCACCCAGGAGATCAAGCAGGAGAACAAGTCGTCCGAGGGCGACCCGCTGCTCAAGGGCGCGATCCGGTCCCGGCAGCTCGCGATGAGCCGCAACCGGATGATGGCGGCGGTCGCCACCGCCGACGTCGTGCTGGTGAACCCCACGCACATCGCCGTCGCGCTGCGCTACGAGCCCGGGCAGGGCGCCCCGGTCGTCGTGGCGAAGGGGTCCGGGCACGTCGCGGCCCGGATCCGCGAGGAGGCGTCCGCCAAGCGGGTGCCCCTGGTCGCGGACGTCGCGCTCGCGCGGGCGCTGAACGCCGCGTGCGAGATCGGCGAGGAGGTCCCCGAGGAGCTGTTCGTCGCCGTCGCCAAGATCCTCGCGTTCGTGATGTCCCTGCGCCGCCGGGGTGCCGCGCAGGGCCTGCACCGCAACCCCTCCGCCGCGAGCGGACCCCCAGCCGGGGAGCACGACGGGGCGGCTGCCCGGCGCGCGAAGAGACGACGACCGAGGACGAAGCGATGAGGAACAAGAACATTGCCGGGCTCGCCGTGCCGGCGGGCGTCGTGGGGATCGTGCTGCTGCTCGTCGTGCCGCTGCCCGCGCCGCTGCTCGACCTGCTGCTCGTGGTCAACATCGTCGGGTCCCTGGTCATCCTGCTGACCAGCATGTACGTCAAGCGCCCGCTCGACTTCTCGATCTTCCCCTCGCTGCTGCTGGTTGCGACGCTGTTCCGGCTCGGGCTCAACGTCGCCTCGACCCGGCTCGTGCTGCGCGACGGCTACGCGGGGGAGGTGATCGGGGCGTTCGGGCACTTCGTCGTCGGCGGCTCGCTCGTCATCGGCCTGGTGATCTTCATGATCCTGGTGGTCATCCAGTTCGTGGTGATCACGAACGGCGCCGGCCGGGTGGCCGAGGTCGGCGCGCGGTTCACCCTCGACGCGATGCCCGGCAAGCAGATGGCGATCGACGCCGACCTCAACTCGGGTCTGATCGACGAGGACACCGCCCGGCGGCGCCGGGCCGACGTCGGCGCGGAGGCGGACTTCTACGGCGCGATGGACGGCGGGTCCAAGTTCGTCAAGGGTGACGCGGTCGCCGGCATCATCATCACGATCATCAACCTGGTCGGCGGGTTCATCATCGGCATGGTCCAGATGTCGCTGAGCGCGGGTCAGTCCCTCGAACGGTTCAGCCTGCTGACCATCGGCGACGGCCTCGTCACCCAGATCCCGGCGCTGCTGCTCTCGGTCTCGAGCGGCATCATCGTCACCCGCTCCACGGCCGACGGCGACCTCGGCTCGGCCGCCGTTGCCCAGCTCGGCCAGTCGCGCCAGGCGCTGCAGATCGCGGGCGTCTCGGCGGTCGCGATGGCACTGATCCCGGGCCTGCCCAAGCTGCCGTTCGTGGTCGTCGGTGCGCTGCTGCTGTTCGCCGGGCAGCGGGTCAAGCTCCGTGACGCCGCCGCGGCCGCGGCCGCGGAGGTGATGGCGCCGGCTGCCGCGGTGCAGTCGGCAGACAGCCCCGAGGCGCTGATCGAGCAGATGCGCGTGCACGCCCTGGAGATCCTGCTGGCGCCCGACCTGGTCGACCTGGTCGGCGGGGGCGACGGCGACCTGCTCTCCCGCGTGCGCGGTCTGCGCCGCAAGATCGCGCTCGACCTCGGCGTCGTCGTGCCCCCGGTGCGCACGCGCGACTCCATCGACCTGCCGCTGGCGACGTACGCCGTGCGAATCTCCGGGATCGAGGTGGGCCGTGGCGAGCTCCCGGTCGGGCGGATGCTCGCGCTCGGCGACGCGCTGGACGGGCTGCCCGGACAGTCGGTGCACGAGCCGGTCTTCGGGCTGGCCGGCAAGTGGATCCCCGCGGAGCTGCGGCACGCGGCGGAGATGTCCGGGGCGACCGTGATCGACCGGGTCTCGGTCCTGATCACGCACCTCGGCTCGATCATCGCCCAGCAGGCGTCGCGGCTGCTCACCCGCGAGGACGTCCGGGTGCTCACCGAAGGCGTCAAGCACGTGAACCCGTCGGTCGTGGAGGAGCTGATCCCCGGGCTGCTCAGCCTCGGTGAGGTCCAGCGCGTGCTCGAGGGGCTGCTCATCGAGCAGGTGCCGATCCGCGACCTCGGCCGGATCTACGAGTCGCTCACCCTGCGCGCGAAACAGAGCACCGAGGTCAACGGCCTCATCGACGCCGCGCGGACCGCGCTCGGGCCGGCGCTCGCGGCCCCGTACGGGCACGGCGGCGTGCTGCGCGTGATCGTGCTGGAACCCACGCTCGAGCAGAACCTCGTCGAGTCGATACGCCCGGCCGACGGCGGCCCGCAGATCATGATCGACCCCGTGCGGATGGACGCGGTCCTCGCCTCCGTGCGCTCGTGCGTCGCAGCAGGCGAGGCGACCGGGTATCCGGTCGTGCTGACCTGCGCACCGACGCTCCGATCGGCGATGCGGCGGCTTGTGCTGCTCGCGACCACGGAGCTCCCGGTGCTCTCCTACACAGAAGTGACAGGCTCCGGCCTGCGAATCGAGACAGTGGGGACGGTGCGCGATGTCCACGCGATTGCTGCTTGACGGCGAGAGCCTGGCGGGGCTGATGCTCCGAGTCCGGACGGAGATGGGGCCGAACGCGGTCGTGGTCAAGGCCGAGCGGGTTCGCAGTGGTGGCGTGGCCGGCTTCTTCGCGAAGGAGCACTTCGAGCTGACCGTCGAGGTGCCCGAGCCGCGCGCGCACACCCCGTGGCGGCCGGCCACCAGGCTGCCGGCGCAACCC
>NZ_DATCNW010000377.1:0-1854 GCF_036565025.1 Pengzhenrongella sp. | reverse complement strand
GGGTCGAACTGGACTTGGAGAAGAAGTACTCACCCGAGCAGATCGCTGGCAGACTTCGAGGTGACCACCCCGATGACCCGGAGATGTGGGTGTCCACCGAGACGATCTATCAGTCCCTGTACGTGCAGTCCCGCGGCGCGCTGCGCCGTGACCTGGCCAAATGCCTGCGCACCGGGCGCGGGCTACGCCAACCCAACCGCCAGGGCGCGCACCGTAAGAGCCGCGTGTTGCCGGACATGATCAACATCGCGGCGCGGCCCGCCGAGGCCGATGACCGGGCGGTCCCCGGACACTGGGAAGGGGACCTGATCATCGGCAAGGCCAACGCCAGCGCGATCGGCACCCTGGTGGAACGCACCACGGGCTACACGATGTTGGTGCACCTGCCCGACGGCTACAAACCCGCGCAGGTCGCCCCGGCGCTGGCCGCGAAGATCCAGACCCTGCCTGCGGCGCTGCGCGGGTCGCTGACCTGGGATCAGGGGGTGGAGATGCGCGACTGGAAACAAGTCCGGATGGCCACCGACATGGCGATCTTCTTCTGTGACCCGCACGCCCCTTGGCAACGGGGCACCAATGAGAATACGAACGGCCTGCTGCGCCAGTACTTCCCTAAGGGCACCGACCTGAGCGTGCACAGCAGCGAGGACCTGGACTGGGTCGCCGCCGAGCTCAACGACCGACCACGCAAACGACTAGCGTTCAAGAAGCCGATCGAACAGATCGGACCGCTTCTGTTGCGTTGACCGCTTGGATCCGCCGAACCTGTTCTGGCGCGATCGCTGCCAGCGCCGCCGCTGATGGGCGCCTCGCCGTGGCGGCCGGTCACCTCGGCTGGCTGCTGATGCTGTACCCGGTAGCGGAGACCGCCCTGGTGCACATGTCCTGGTCCTGCTCGCCGGTGCCTCCGCTGGCGCCGAGTGCGCCGAGGAGCGCGTCGCCTCGGTAGATCGGAACTGCGCCGGTCTGCGGGGTGAAGCGGCCGTGAGTCATCATGATGAGGGCAGTCGCGAAGTTCGGCATCGGCGACATCTTCTCCTTCTGCGCGGCGCTGGGCACGCCGTACGCTGCCGAGGTCCATGCCTTGCCGAGCGCGACTTCGGCGCTCACCCAAGGAGCCCCGTCCATACGTGCGAACGCGAGCAAGTGCCCGCCCACATCCATGACCGCGAACGACATGGGTGGTGCCTTCAGTTCGTTGGCCGCTTCCCGCGCGGCGGTGCACAGGTTCAAGGCCTCGTCCAGCGTCAGCATGCCTTCACCTTTCGTGTGGTGATCGTCGATCGGTGTGATCGTGACCCTTGTACTCCTGCCGCACTGCCGCCGCAAGAGCTTCTGCGTCTGACCGGAATCGTCTGTCGTAATCTCCCGTACACGACGGTTCTGTATTGTGGATATTATCTTCTGCTAGTTGGAAGGCAACCGCGAACCGAAGGGACCGCCGATGTCCGCCGCAGAGGTTAGCGAGAAGGCCCCCCGGCGCGCCGGAGGCGTGCAGTCGCTGGAACGGGCCTTCCGCATCCTCGAGACGATGGCGGATGCCGGCGGGACGCTGGGGCTCTCCGAGCTCGCGACCCGGGCTAACTTGCCGTTACCCACGATCCACCGGTTCGTGCGCACGTTGGTCGACCTCGGCTACCTGCGTCAGGAGCCCTCCCGCCAGTATGCCCTCGGCCCCCGCCTGATCTCGCTGGGCGAGTCCTCGGCACGCATGCTCGGCACCTGGGCCCGGCCCTACCTGACGGACCTGGTTGACAGCCTCGGCGAGTCGGCGAACCTGGCCATGCTCGACGGTGACCAGATCGTCTACGTCGGGCAGGTCCAGTCCCGGCAGTCCATGCGCATGTTCACCGA
>NZ_DATCNW010000376.1:0-23346 GCF_036565025.1 Pengzhenrongella sp. | reverse complement strand
GCGTTGAGGCGGGTGAGCAGGTCGGCGATGCTCGAGCGGTCGGCGTCGGACCAGTCGGCGAGGACCTTCGCGTAGAGCTCGGCGCGGGCCGCCCGGGTGGACGCGAGCGCCTCGCGGCCACGAGCCGTCGCCGTGACGAGCGTCGCCCGGCCGTCCTGCGGGTCCCGGCCGCGCTCGATCAGCCCGGCGTCCTCCATCGCGAGCACCTGGCGGGTCACCGTCGATGGGTCCAGGACGAGCTGCCGGGCGAGGGTGTTGACGTTGCCGTCGCCGACGGTGGTCAGCTGCCGCAGCAGCAGGTAGGCAGACCGGTCGAGGGTCTTCTCGAGGGCGCCCCCGCGCCGGTTGCGATCCGCGAGCCGCATGAGCATCGCCACCTCGGACTCGATCCGGCCGATCACGTCATCCACGCTGAGTTCCTCTCGTTCGTTATCGGGCCGTTCGCCGGGCCGTTCGCCGGGCCGTTCGCGAAGCCGATGCCAAGCCGATCCGACCCCACAGCCTATCTGCGTGTATCGTACAGACACTTACGTGTGCCATACAGACAACTGTCCGACCCAAGGAGCCCAGTGGCCAGCACCAGGAACGAACCGCACAAGGCCGCGATCTACTCGACCGCGCTCACCGCGTTCTTCGCGATCGCGGGCATCGCGGTCGTGGACCCGATCCTGCCGATCATCGGCGCGGAGATCGGCGCCACCACCTGGCAGATCGAGCTCCTCTTCACGGCGTACATCGCCGTGATGGCGGTCGGCATGATCCCCGCAGTCCTGGCGACCGGCCGGTTCGGGTTCAAGAAGATCCTGATCGCCGGCGTCGCCCTTGTCGGCGTCGCCGCGACGCTCGCCGCGTTCAGCTCGACGATCGGCGAGCTCGCGGTGCTGCGCGGGGTCTGGGGGCTCGGGAACGCGATGTTCTTCGCGACCGCCATGGTGCTCCTGGTCGCCCTTGCGAACGACCGCGAGTGGGTCGTGGAGCTCTTCGAGACCTGTGTCGGTCTCGGCTTCGCCGTCGGACCGCTCATCGGTGGGCTGTTCGGGGGGATCAGCTGGCGCGTGCCGTTCGCGGTCTGCGGGTTGTTCATGGTCGCCGCGCTCGTGGTCTCGGTGACCAGGCTGCGCGATCCGGCGACGCCGCCCGCCCCGCTGCGGCTCGCGGAGGTCTTCACTCCGTTCCGCAGGCCGGCGTTCCGGGCGCTGTGCGTCATCACGGCCACCTACAACTTCGTGTTCTTCATCGTGCTCGGGTACACCCCGGTGTTCCTCGGCCTCGGCGTCATCCCGCTCGGGTTCGTGTTCACGGCGTGGGGGATCGGGCTCGCGTTCGGCATCCTCGTCGTCGGGCACCGCCTCGCGCACCGCTTCGGGGCCGTCCAGACGGTCGGCTTCGCCCTCGGCGGCCTCATGGTCGCGCTCGTCGGCTTCGCCACCTCCACGAGCACCGTCGAGTCCGTCGTCGTCCTGATCCTGGCCGGCGTCTGCATGGGGATCGCCAACGCGAACCTCACCGACCTCGCGCTCGGGCTCGGGTCGCCGGACCGGCGCGTCACGACCGGGGCGTTCAACCTGGTCCGGTGGGGATTCGCGGCCCCGGCCCCGGTGATCGCCGGCCTGCTGCACGCGGTGAGCCTCGCCGCACCGTACTGGGTCGGCGCCACAGTGCTGCTCGTCGGCGTGGTCGCGTTCGCCTGGAAGGGTGACGCGATGGCGTCGGTGCTCGGCGAACGCGTGTTGTTCTCGCCGCGGGACAGCGCGGCGCAGGAGGCGCTCAGCAGGGTCTGATCCGGTGCGTTTTGTCCCGCATTTGCGCTCAAGATCGGCCGTTCCGCGCCGATCTTGCACTCGTGAGCGCGAACACCGTGCCTCCCGGAGCGCCGAGCAGGCGACGCACCGGCCGGGGCATTCCTGCGCCGCGGCCGGCGGTCTCCTCGGCCGCGAGCGAGGTGCTGCCCGGCGTCGAGGTGCTGGCGGAGCTCGGGCGTGGGGCGCACAGCGTGGTGTACCGCGTGCACCGCACCGGGCCCGACGGCGAGCAGGGCGAGTACGCCCTGAAGATCCTCGACCGGGCCGAGACCGACACCACCGACACGCTCGTCGCGTTCCGCCGCGAGGCCGCGCTGCTGGCCAGCATCGCGCACCCCGGGTTGACCCGGATCCACGAGATCGGCGAGAGCCAGGGGCGGCCCTACCTGGTGATGGACCTGCTGGACGGCACTCCCCTCGCCGAGCTGCTCACGGGCGGCGCGCTGCCGGTGCCGCGGGTGCTCGACCTGGCGCTCGAGGTGGTCGGGCCGCTGGCCGCGGTCCACCGCAAGGGGCTGGTGCACCGCGACCTGAAGCCGCACAACATCATGGTGCTGCCCGACGGCGCCGCGCGGCTCATCGACTTCGGTCTCGCGACCCACACCGGCGACGGCGAGTCGTCCTCGGCCGCGCGGCTGGCCGCCGTGGGCACCCTCGCGTACGCGCCGCCGGAGCAGTCCGGGATGCTCAAGCGTCCCGTCGACCAGCGCAGCGACCTCTACTCGCTCGGCGTCGTGCTGTTCGAGTGCCTCGCCGGTCGGCTGCCGTTCACCAGCAGCGACGTCGGCGAGCTGCTCCGGATGCACGCCGTGACCCGCCCGGACGACCTCGCGACCCTGGTGCCCGGGGTGTCCGCGACGCTGGCCGGCGTCGTCGCGACCCTGCTCGCCAAGGACCCCGACGACCGCTACCAGTCCGGTGACGATCTGGCAGCGGACCTGCGCCGGCTGCGGGCGGACCCGGACGCGCAGTTCGCCCCCGGCGCCCGGGCGCCCGGGGCCCATCGGGTCGCCGTCGAGCCGCTGTGCGGACGTGGCAGCGAGCTGGCGGCGCTGACCACCGTGTGGCACAACGCCCGCAACGGCCGTGGCGGGGTCTGCCTGCTGCACGGCTCATCGGGCGCCGGAAAGAGTCGCCTCGCGATCGAGGTGGCCGCAATCGCTCGCGACGGCGCATGCCTGGCGTTGCACGGCGGGAGCTCGCTGGGCGACGAGGTCCCGTTCGCGCCGCTGCGCGACGCGGTCGAGGGCTACCTGCTCGATCTCGCCGGGCTGAGCGAGGGCCCACGCGCGCAGGCCTACGAACGCGTGCGATCCGCGGCGGGTGCCGCGGCCTCGCTGCTCGCCGCGCTCAGTCCCGACCTCGCGGCCCTGCTCGGCGCACCCGTGCTGGCGAGCGACGATCATCACGACCAGTTCGCCGTCGCGGTGGCCGACTTCTTCGCGGACCTCGCGATCGCGTCCGGTGGCCTCGTGCTGCAGCTGGACGACGTCCAGTGGCTGGACGATGGGACGTCCCGCGTGCTCAGCCGGCTCGCCGACCGCCTCGGAAAGGTCCCGCTGCTCGTGCTGGCCACGGCGCGGGACGACGAGGCGAGCGTGCCCACGGTCGATGCGCTCGCCGCCGCGCTCGGGCGCGCCGTCCTGCTCGACGTCGTCGTCGGCCCGCTCGACGAGGAAGGTGTCGAGGGGCTCGTCCGGGCGAACCTGCCGGGCATCGGCGCCGGATCCACGCTGCCCCGGCTGCTCACCAGCCGGGCCAACGGTCATCCCCTCGTCATCCTGGAGTACCTGCGCGCGATCGTCGACGCCGGGTTGCTGCGTCCGTCCTGGGGTAGCTGGGTGCTCGACGAGGCGTCGCTCGGCGAGCTCGAGCTGCCGTCCGACGCCCTCGGTCTGGTGCTCACCCGGATGGACCGGCTGCGACCCCAGGTGCGCGAGCTCCTGCGGACCGCGGCCGCGATGGGCCCGCGGTTCCGCACCGAGGAGCTCGCCGTCATCTGCGGGACCGAGCCGGGTGTCGTGCTGGTCGCCCTGGCCGAGGCCGCCCGGCGGCGCGTGGTCGAGCCGCGCGACGGCGGCGAGTACGCGTTCCTGCACGACAGGTTCCGGGAGGCACTCCTCGACCCCTTGGACGCCGACGTGGTGGCCGGACTGCACCGGCACATCGCCGAGGTCCTCGACGTCCTGCCGACGCCCGACGGCGCTCGGGCCGGCGAGCGCATCTACGCGGTGGCGCGCCATTTCGGTCTCGGCGGTACCCCGCGGGATCCCGAGCGCGCGTTCGCGGCGTTCCGCGACGCCGGCCGGCTGGCGCTGACGGATCAGGCGCCTGCCCAGGCCGTGGCCCTGCTCGAGCAGGCGGCCGGCGTCGGCGGTTCGGCGGATCCGGAGTTCCTGGTCCTGCTCGCCACGGCGCTGAACCGCGCCGGACGCTTCCCGCAGGCTCGCGAGCGGCTCGAGCAGGCCCTCGAGCTGGAACAGGTGCCGCTGCGGCGCGGCGCCACCTTCGCGCTGCTCGCGGGCGTGCACCGCGCCACGTGGGACATCACCTCGTCGATGCAGGCAGTGCTGCGCGGGCTTGCGGCGGTCGGCGCACCGCTGCCCGCGCGCCCGGCCGTGCTGATGGCGTCCAGCCTGTGGATGTTCGTCCGGGGTCTGGCGATGATGCTCACCCGGATCGGCTTCGGCGCCGTCCGGGGCGCGGAGCGCGAGCGGGTGGAGCTCATCGCGACGCTGCAGAGCGAGGCCACCTACCTGAGCTCGGCGAACCTGAACCTCAACGATGTGATGGCGTTCAATTTCCGCAACCTGTACTGGTCCGCCCGGTTGGGCGGCGGCGTCCAGTTCGTCCGGGCCATGGGCTTCCTGGCATTTCCGTTCGACCAGCTGGGCCTGAAGGGGGCCGCCGAGCGGGCCTTCCGGGCGGCCGAGCGCGAGGCGATCCGGATGGGCGATCCGCACATGACCGCCGAGACCGCCTGGAATCGCGGCGCGGTCACCTACCTGGGCAACGACGGCGACGACGGCGCCGAGTGGGCCCTGGCCCTGGAGGAGCACGGCCGCTGGCTGAACACCGGCGAGTACTGCGACGGGGCCATCAGCCTGTGCTGGGAGGCCGCCGTGAGCGGTCGCACCACCGAGATGCTGCTGTGGGCCGACCGGATCAGGCACCGCCTGAGCTCGATCGGCGAGACCGAGATCACGTCCGCGCTCACCGTGGAGCTCATCGTCGCGATCGTCACCGGGCAGGTGGGCAAGGCGGGGGCCGAGATGCGCCGGCTGACCGGGCTGCTGGACGGCTACGGCGGCCCGTCGATGCAGGTCAACATGCACGTGGAGAACGTCCTCGCACTGCTCGAGCAGGGCTCGCACGGGCAACGTCTCGAGGACGCGGCGTCGTTCTTCGCCGCCGGCCTGTCGCCGGCCATGATGATCAGGAACTACCGCAGCATCTTCGTCCACCATGCCTTCGGACGACTCGCCCGGTGCCGGGACGCCGCAGACGACGAGCTCCCGGCCCAGCTGGCGGCCGCCCGCGCGGCGGTGCGCCGGCTCCATCGGATGGCCAACAACCCGTTGCTGCGGGCCTTCGAACAGGTGGCCCGCGCCGACCTGCTGCTGCTGGACGACGCGCCCGAGTGCGCCCTGGAGATGCTCGGCCGGATGAAGCCGCTGCGCTCGGACTCCCCGATGGTGGCCTTCGAGGTCGCCCGCGGCCGGGCTCGCGCGAGCCGCGCGCTGGGTCACCGGGAGGAGGCCGAGCGCCAGGCCAGGGCGGCGTCGGCCATCGCGGTCGACCAGGGCTGGCCGCACCGGGCTCGCTGGATCGCCGAGGAGTTCGGCATCGCCCAGGACACCAGCGCGGGGAGCCGCACCGGCGTCGACGGCACCTCGGCCACCGTCGCGAACGCGGGCATCGACAGCCAGCGGCTGCGCGCACTGGAACAGGTGAGCAACGCGGCCTCCCGCGTGCTCGATCCGGATGCGCTGATCCGGATCGCGCTGGACGAGACGATCCGCATCCTTGCTGCGGACCGCGCCTTCCTCTTCCTGACCACGCACGAGTCGCCGACCGGCGCCGAGACCGCCGAGGAGCGGCTGGTGCCGCACCTGGGCCGGGATGCGGCGGGTAGCGATGTGGCGGAGCTGACCGGCTACAGCGCGAGCCTGGTGCAGCGGGTCTGGGCCAGTGGGGAGGTGCTGGTCGTGACGGGCACGGAGCAGGGCGCCGCGCTGGGGGCGCAGTCCGTGGTGCTGTACGGGCTCCGGTCGATCATGGTGGCGCCGCTCAAGCTGGAGGGGCGCACCCTGGGGGTGATCTATCTGGACAGCCAGGTCGCCAAGGGTATCTTCATGGCCGACGACGCCGGGATCCTGACCGCGCTGACGAACCACATCGCGACCTCCCTGGAGACGGCCCGGGCCGCGCAGCTGGAGCTGAGCGTGCAGACCGCTCAGCAGCAGCGAGACCTCGCCGAGCAGTTGCACGATGCGCTTGGCCTGATGACGGGGACCCTGGACCCGGCCGAGTTGCTCGGGCACCTGCTGGCCGCGACCACGCGGCTCGTGCCGTGCGACGGCTCCTGGCTCCTGCTCGCCGACGCCGACGCCGACGCCGGCTCTGACGCCGCCGCTGCCGACGACGCCCTCGCAGCGATCATCGATGCGGGGGTCCCGCTGGTGGGTGGGCCGGGGCCGGTGCCGAGCGCGGCGTTCACCGGCCCGTTCGCGTCGGTGGGCGAGGTGGCGTCCTGGATCGCGCTGCCGTTGGTGGCGCGGACCGCGCGGCTGGGGGTGCTGCTGCTCGCCTCGCGGCGTCCGCTCGCGTTCGGCGCGACCCAGGAGGGGGTGGCGGGCGCCGTCGTCGCGCAGGGCATGACGGCGTACGACAATGCGAGCCTGTTCGCGCGGGTGCAAGAGCTCGCGGTCAGCGACGAGCTGACCGGTATCTCGAACCGGCGGCACTTCTTCGAGGTCGCCGAGCGGGACGTGGCCAAGGCGCGGCGCTCGGGGCGCCCGCTGGTCGTGGTGATGGCGGACATCGACCATTTCAAGCGGGTGAACGACACCTACGGGCACCCGACCGGCGACGATGTGATCCGGGTCGTGGCGTCGCGGCTGGCGGCGGAGATCCGCGCGACGGACCTCCTCGGGCGGTACGGCGGGGAGGAGTTCGCTCTCGTGCTGCTCGACGCCGCCGTCGGCTCGGATCTGCCCGAACGGCTGCGGCAGGCGATCGGGGACGTCCCGATCCAGACCCGTTCGGGGCCGCTGGACATCACCGTGAGCATCGGGATGACCCGCTTGCTGCCCGACGACGTCGACATCGCCGCCCCGCTGGCCCGCGCCGACCAGGGCCTCTACGAGGCCAAACGCAACGGCCGGAACCAGGTCCAGTCCGCCTGAGCAGCCGGATCAGATCGGTCCGCACCGCATCGTGCGACCGCTCCGGACCTGCGACGACGACGGCGACGGGCGCGATCGGGCAGCGTTGCGCACAATAGCGACGGAGGGTACTTCCGACTGCGGGTCCATCTCTGGGAGGCGCTGGGTACATGACGACAGCAACGAACGCACCGTCGGACGCCCCGACGATCCACCGCGGCCTGGCCGGTGTGGTCACCGACACCTCGGCCGTCTCGAACGTCGTCCCCGAGACGAACTCGCTGACGTACCGCGGCTACGCCGTCCAGGACCTCGCGGCGCACTGCAGCATCGAGCAGGTGGCGTACCTGCTCTGGCGCGGCGAGCTCCCCACGGCGGACGAGCTGGCCGACTTCGAGCGGACCGAGCGGGCGAACCGCGCGCTCTCCGCCGGGCTGACCAGCGCCCTGCGCCTGCTGCCGACGACCTGCGACGCGATGGACACCCTGCGCACCGCGGCCAGCTGGATCGGCGCGGAGGACCCGGAGGCGTCGGTGAGCACGACGGAGGCCAACCAGGCCAAGGCCGAGAAGCTGTTCGCCCAGTTCGCGACCGTCGTCGCGTTCGACCACCGGCGCAAGCACGGCCTCGACCCGATCGAGCCCGATGCCTCCCTCGGGTACGCGGACAACTTCTTCCACATGACGTTCGGGGCGGTGCCCGCGGCCGAGATCGTGCGCTGCTTCGAGATCTCCCTGGTGCTCTACGCCGAGCACTCGTTCAACGCCTCCACGTTCACCGCGCGGGTCATCACCTCGACTCTCTCGGACCTGTACAGCGCGGTCACCGGCGCGATCGGCGCGCTCAAGGGCCCCCTGCACGGCGGCGCGAACGAGGCCGTGATGCGCTCGATGCTCGAGATCGGCGACCAGGCGAAGGCCGCCGACTGGATGCGTGCGGTGCTGGGGCGCAAGGAGAAGGTGATGGGGTTCGGCCATCGCGTCTACAAGGACGCGGACTCCCGGGTGCCGACCATGCGGGATGCGTTCTGGCGCACCGCCGCCCTCGTCGACGGCGGCTCACGGTGGACCGAGATGTACACGGTCATGGAGCAGACGATGCTCGACGAGAAGGGCATCTGGCCCAACCTCGACTTCCCCACGGGCCCCGCCTACTACCTCATGGGCTTCGACATCGAGACGTTCACCCCGATCTTCGTGATGTCCCGAATCGTCGGCTGGACCGCCCACATCGCCGAGCAGTGGTCCCATAACGCCCTCATCCGACCCCTTGCGGCCTACACCGGCCCCCTCCAACGCCCCGTCCCCCTCGACCTGGCCACCCGCGCCTAACCCCAACGTGTCAGCCCGAGCGCGGTCCCTGGCGCGCGCAGCGGCTGACAGGTCACGTCGCCCTGAACGTGTCAGCCCGAGCGCGGTCCCTGGCGCGCGCAGCGGCTGACACGTCGCGGGCGGGGCGGGTCGGGGGGTGCGGGCTCAGCCGGGGGTGACCAGGCCGGATTCGTAGGCGAGGACGACGGCTTGGACCCGGTCTCGCAGGTCCAGCTTCGCGAGGATTCGGCCGACGTGGGTCTTGACCGTCGCCTCGGACAGGACGAAGCGTTCGGCGATCTCGGCGTTCGACAGGCCCTCGGCGATCGCGCCCAGCACCTCGAGCTCCCGCGGGGTGAGCGCGCGCAGCCGGGGCGTGAGCCCGTCGCCCGACGACGGCGCCTCCCCGGCGGCGGGCAGGTAGCCGGCGAACAGCTCGAGCATGCGCCGGGTCACGCGCGGGGAGATGACCGCGTCGCCGGTGGCCACGGTGCGGATCGCGGCGGTCAGCTCGGCCGGGCGGGCGTCCTTGAGCAGGAACCCGCTGGCCCCGGCGCGCAGCGCGGCGAACGCGTACTCGTCCAGGTCGAACGTCGTGAGGATAATGACCCGGCACTCCGGGAGCTCCTCGACGATCCTTCTCGTCGCCTCGATCCCGTTCATGCCCGGCATCCGCACGTCCATCAGCACGACGTCGGGGCGCAGCGCGCGCGCCTGGCGCACGGCCTGTTCGCCGTCGCCCGCCTCGCCGAGCACGACGAAGTCCTCCTGCGCCTCCAGCACGAGCCGAAAGCCCATCCGCAGCAGCGCCTGGTCGTCGACCAGCAGCAGGCCGGTCGGCCGCGCGGCGCCGGCGCCGGGTGGTTCGCTCACTCGTCCTCCTCGTCCCACGCCAGCAGGGCGTGCGTGCGCCAGCCGCCCTCGTGGGGCCCGGCCTCGATCACGCCACCGTAGACGGCGGCGCGCTCGCGCATGCCGATCAGGCCGCGACCGCCGCCGTGGTCCACCGCCCGCGCCGGGGTGGGGGAGGCCGCGCCGTCGTCGGTGACGGTGATCTCGACCCAGCCGCCCGCGCGGGCGACCACCAGGTCGACCCGGCGCGCGCCCGGCGCGTGGCGCAGCACGTTGGTCAGCGACTCCTGGACGATCCGGAACACCGTGAGCTGCAGGGCGGTGTCGGGCGGCAGGGGTGGTCCGGCGAACGTGGTCCGGACCGGGAGCCCGGCGCTGCGGAATCCCTCGACCAGCCCGACCAGGTCGGGTGCGCCGGGCTGCGGCTCGAGCGGGGCGTCCGGGTCACGCAGCACCCCGAGCACGCGGCGCATGTCGGCCAGGGCGGCGCGTCCGGTCGCGGACAGCTGGGAGACGGCCTCCCGCGCTCGCTCGGGCGAGCGGTCCAGGGCGACCCCCGCGCCGTCGGCCAGCGCGATCATCACCGAGAGGCTGTGCGCGACGACGTCGTGCATCTCGCGGGCGATCCGGGCCCGCTCGCCGGCCGTGGCGAGCGCGACCTGCTGGTCCCGCTCGACGGCGAGCCGGTTCGCGCGGTCGACCAGCGCGGTCACGTGCAGGCGCCGGTTGCGCACGCTGATGCCGATCGCGATGGCCGCGAGGGCGAAGATCACCAGGGTCGTGATCGAGGAGAAGCGCATGTCGGCGAGCGTCTGGGCGGCCGTGCGGCCGAAGGTGATCCCGGTCCTGTCCGGCACGGCGACCGGGTGTTCCCACAGCCAGATCGCGCCGCTCACCACGGCGCACAGCCCGAAGAGCGTCAGCCAGGCGGTCCGCGGCGTATGCGAGGCGGCTACCGCGTACACGACCAGTCCGACGGCGAGGTCGTAGCCGTTGAATCTTCCGGTGAGGGCGAGGGTCACGACGCCGAGCACGCCGATCGCCCCCGCCGTCCACATCGGTGCCCGGCGCCGCCAGATCAGGGCGACGGCGCCGAGCACCGCGAGGAGCAGCGAGGCGGGGCGGGTGCCGGGGACGTTGCTCAACGCCCCCAGGACCGCGGGCAACCCGAAGATCGCCACGACCAGGAGGTCCATCGCCACGGGATGCCGGACGAAGTACCGCCGCACGGGACCGAGCCGCCGAGCAGTGAGCTCGGTGAAGGCCTGGTCGCCGACGCCTGGCTGGTCGGTCATGTGGCTACGCGTTTCTCCGGCGGAGCAGGACGACGGCCGCGGCCAGGATGACCACGACCCACGCGATCAGGATCGCGAAGCCCTGCCAGGGTCCGAGGAACGTCCCCGTTGCGGCCTTGGACATCGCGTCGATCGTTGCCTGGGGCGCCATCAGCTGACCGCCCGCGGCGGCCGGCAGGAACGGGCTGACCTTCTGGGTGAAGGGGCCCGGTACCAGGGTGAAGACGATCGGCAGGACCAGCAGCAGGCCGAAGACCGACGCGAGCGCGGCCGCGGAGTGCCGGAGCAGCGCGCCGAGGGCGAACGCGAGCAGGGAGATCGCGCTCAGGTACAGCGCCGATCCGAGCACGATCCGAATGGTCTCCGGCTCACCGAACGCCGGCGCCATGTTCGCAGGCAGGAGCGACATGGTCGCCAGGTAGGAGAGCCCCACCCCGACGATGCCAACCACGAACGACGAGACGGCGAGCACGAGCGCCTTCGCCGCGAGGGCGGGGAGCCGGGTCGGGACCGCCGCGAGCGTCGAGCGGATCATGCCGGTCGAGTACTCGCCGCTGATCACCAGGACGCCGAGCACCGCGACCGCGAGCTGGCCGAAGTAGTACCCGGCGGTGATCACGGTCGCGCCCGGGTAGGGCGCGGGCGAGCCGGGGGGAGCGCTGGCGAGGGCGGTCTTCAGCCCGAACGCGAACAGGACGGAGACCCCGACCATGAGCACGATGGTGACACCGAGCACCCACAGCGTGGAGCGCAGGGTGCGGAACTTGATCCACTCCGAGGTCACGATGCGCGGGAAGGTGAGCCGCACGTCCTCGTCGGAGGAGGCGGCGCCCGGGGAGGTCGCGGTGGGGGAGGTGAGGATGCTGGTGGTCATCGCTGCGATCCTTCCGGGATTTTGGGCGCGTCCGCGCCGGCGTGGTCGGGGTGCAGGGCGTTCGTGGTCGAGCGGTACTCGACCGAGTCCTGCGTGAGGGACATGTAGGCGTCCTCGAGCGAGCCGGTGACCGGGGTGAGCTCGTAGAGCGGGATCCCCCCCGCGGCGGCGGCCTCGGCGATCGCCTCGGTGGTGCTGCCGGCGATCTCGAGGGACTCGGGGGCGGTCGAGGTGACGGTCACGCCCGGGCCGGCGAGGAGCTCGGTGAGCTTGGTGGCCTGGGGGGTACGGACCTTCACGGTCGTGCCACCCGCGCGGCCGACGATGTCGGCGACCGAGGCGTCCGCGATGATGCGGCCGCGCCCGAGCACGATGATGTGGTCGGCCGTGACGGCCATCTCGCTCATCAGGTGCGAGGACAGGAAGACGGTGCGGCCCTCGCTCGCGAGGTACCGCACCAGGTTGCGGACCCAGAGCACGCCCTCGGGGTCGAGCCCGTTGACGGGCTCGTCGAGGATCAGGGTCTTCGGGTCACCGAGCAGGGCGGTGGCGATGCCGAGCCGCTGGCCCATGCCGAGCGAGAAGCCGCCGACGCGCTTGTCGGCGACCGACTCGAGGCCGGTCATCTCGATGACCTCCTGGACCCGGAGCTTGCCGATCCCGTGCGTCGCGGCCATCGCGAGCAGGTGGTTGTGCGCGGTGCGTCCGGTGTGGAACGCCTTCGCGTCGAGCAGTGCGCCGACCTCGCGCATCGGGGCGCGGTGCTCGGCGTACGGGCGGCCGTTGACCGTCACCGTGCCCGCGCTGGGCCGGTCCAGGCCGACGATCATCCGCATCGTGGTGGACTTCCCGGCGCCGTTCGGGCCGAGGAAGCCGGTGACCTTGCCGGGATGGACGGTGAAGGAGACGTTGTCGACTGCTGTCTTCGCTCCGTACCGCTTGGTCAGGCCGTGGGCCTCGATCATGGTGGGGTCCTTCGCAGATCGGCAGAGGATGTCGGGGCAACGCTAGGTCGATCCGGGCGGTCGGCGGCACCCCCGCCCGGCGTATCTCCCCGGCGCGGGTCGTACGCCGCAAGGAGGACAAGCGCGCCTGCGGGATGAACTGTGGCGCCGCAGGTCCCGGCGCAGGGGAGGGAACGCGCAGGCAGGGTCCGGAGTTGCATAGAGTAAGAAAAAGGCCCGTGACACCCCGCCCCGAACCTCGGAGCGTGGACGCCGCGACCAGGAGGAATCGATGAGCAACCCCGTCTTCGACAACAACGCGATCTTCCGCGACCCGAAGAAGGCGCGCCGGCAGCAGACCCAGCGAGGCGCGCAGCAGCCCGGCATGGTGCAGGACCGCGCGACGACCGCGACCGTCGGCTACGACACCGACGCGCTGAACCGGATGTACGGCGCCCCGTCGGCCACGACCGCGCAGACCGGACGCCTGACGTACGACGACGTGATCATGAAGACCGGTGGTCTGCTCGCCGTCGTCGTCGTGATGGCGGCGCTGACCTGGTTCGTGGTGCCGGACGCACTGAAGATGCCGGTCCTGGTCGTCGGTGCGCTCGTCGGGTTCGTGCTCGGCATGGTGAACTCGTTCAAGAAGGTCCCGAGCCCAGGGCTGATCGTGGCGTACTCGGTCGCCGAGGGCGCGTTCCTTGGTGGCATCTCGTGGTACTTCGAAAACATGTTCGACAAGCCCGGCCTCGTGATGCAGGCCGTGCTCGCCACCATGTCGACGTTCGCCGCGTGCCTGGTGCTCTTCCGCTCGGGCAAGGTGCGCGTCACGCCGAAGTTCACGAAGTGGCTCCTCACCGCGATGGTCGGGTACCTGGTGTTCTCCCTCCTCAACGTGGTGCTGAGCTTCATGAACGTCGGCGGCGGCGGCGCGTTCGGCCCGCTCCGTGGTGGCGGGCTTGGCATCCTCGTCGGGCTCTTCGCGGTCGGCCTCGCGGCGGCAATGCTGATCGTCGACTTCGACTCGATCAAGCGCGGCGTCGAGGCGGGCGTCCCGGCCAAGTTCGCGTGGACCGCGGCCTTCGGGCTGGTCGTCACGCTGGTCTGGATGTACCTGGAGTTCCTGCGCCTGATCGCGATCCTCCGAGGCAGCAACTAGCCCAGACCCCAGCACTCCCAGCACGACGGCACCTCAAGCACCACTGCACCACCCTGCAAAACCCGCAACGTCCGAGCGTAGACGTCCTATATGGACGTCAACGCTCGGACGTTGCGGGGGTACGGGGACGTCAGCGGGGGTTGGCGGGCCGGGGTTTCCGCGCTGGGGTGGCTCGCGCCGATAGCATCGGGGTCGACCTCCCTGCGGACGGCGCACGCCGCGTCGTCGGGCCTGCTCGCCCCTGATCGGAACTCGACTGCGATGAAGTACGCCCAGCACATCTCCGAGCTCGTCGGGAACACCCCCCTCGTCAAGCTCACGTCCGTGACCCGCGGGCTGTCCGCCACCGTCCTGGCGAAGATCGAGTACCTCAACCCCGGTGGCTCGGTGAAGGACCGCATCGCGGTGAAGCTCATCGACGCGGCCGAGGCGAGCGGCGAGCTGTTGCCCGGCGGCACGATCGTTGAACCGACCAGCGGGAACACGGGCGTCGGGCTCGCGCTGATCGCGCAGCGTCGCGGCTACCGCTGCGTCTTCGTGTGCCCGGACAAGGTCTCCCAGGACAAGCGCGACGTGCTCACCGCGTACGGCGCCGAGGTGGTCGTCACCCCGACCGCCGTCGCGCCGGACCACCCCGACTCCTACTACTCGGTGTCCGACCGGCTGGTCACCGAGATCGAGGGCGCCTGGAAGCCGAACCAGTACGCGAACCCGAACAACCCGGCGAGCCACTACGAGTCGACCGGCCCCGAGATCTGGGCCGACACCGACGGTGAGGTCACCCACTTCGTCGCGGGAGTCGGGACCGGGGGCACCATCTCCGGCACCGGGAAGTTCCTCAAGGACATCAGCGCCGACCGCGCGAGCGGCCGCGCGCAGGTCGTCGGCGCCGACCCGCAGGGGTCCGTGTACTCCGGCGGCGACGGCCGCCCCTACCTCGTCGAGGGCGTCGGCGAGGACTTCTGGCCGGGCGCCTACGACCCGACCGTGCCGGACGAGATCATCCCGATCTCGGACGCCGACTCCTTCGAGATGACCCGCCGGCTCGCGCGCGAGGAGGGGTTGCTCGTGGGCGGCTCGTCCGGGATGGCCGTCTGCGCGGCGCTGCGCCTCGCGGAGCGCCTCGAGGCGACCGGTCGCGCGGCCGGCGCCGTCATCGTCGTCCTGCTGCCCGACGGCGGTCGTGGGTACCTGTCGAAGATCTTCAACGACTCCTGGATGCGGTCCTACGGTTTCCAGAGCGCGGACGAGGGCGCCAGCGTGGCGGACGTGCTGCGCACCAAGACCGGCGAGCTGCCCGAGCTGGTGCACACGCACCCGACCGAGACGGTCCGCGACGCGATCGAGATCCTGCGCAAGTATGGCGTCTCGCAGATGCCGGTCGTCAAGGCCGAGCCGCCGCTGATGATCGGCGAGGTCTCCGGCGCCGTCAGCGAGCGCGACCTGACCGACGCCGTGTTCTCCGGCCTGGCCGGCCTGGCCGATCGCGTCGACAAGCACATGTCGGCACCCCTGCCGCTCATCGGCACCGGCGAGAGCGTCGAGAAGGCCCGCGCCGCCCTGAGCGCCGCGGACGCGCTCCTGGTCGTCGAGGACGGCAAACCGGTAGGCGTCCTCACGAGGCACGACCTCCTGGGCTACCTCACCCGCTGAGCCAACTCCGAGCGCTCGCGAGTGCGCGATCTTGGCTGTTGAAAGGGCGATTTAGCCAGCCAAAATCGCGCACTCGCGGAGATCGATCCTGGTTACCGGCGCGAGTGCGGTCATTCTGCTGTCTATTCGACGATTGAGGCAGCAGAACGGCCGCACTCGCGCGGCAGGCAGCAGAACGGCCGCACTCGCGCGAATCCGCTTGGAGCGGTCGTCATGACGATGTCAACCTGACCGAACCTCACCAACTGCAACGTCCGAGCGTTGACGTCCTATAGGACGTCAACGCTCGGACGTTGCGCGATTCTTGGGGCCGAGGCGGGAGACCTGGTCGCCTGGATCGAGGCAGGTCGCCTGGGTCGAGGCAGGCCTGCTCGACGCCGGTGCGATCCTCGGGCTCGGCGAGCCCTGACCGGTGCCGTCGCCGGACGCGCGAACGCCGACCAGCTCACGGTCTTCAAGAGCGTCGGCTCGGCCGTCCTGGACGTCGTCGCAGCCCACAAGGTCTACATAGCCGCCCTCACCCAAACCCGAGGCCAAGAAGTCGACCTCTGACCCGAGTCGCTCACGCGAGAGCGGGACTTTGGCTGTCAATCGGGGGATTTTGACAGCAAAAGCCCGCACTCGTGGCAATCCGGCTCGGTCCGACCGGGACTGGACGAGCGAGTTGTCCGATTGGCCGGTCCGACCTCCGATTCCCTCAGATGTGCCGGCCTGACGGAGGCAAGCCACGCGCGTGCGCGATTTTGGCTGCTGCAAGCTGATCAGCAGCCAAAATCGCGCACTCGCGTGCGTCGAACCGGAAGTCCGGGCTGCCGGTCGCGGCTTAGCGTGTGTGCAGGGCGGCGACAAGGGCGTCTAGGAGGTAGCGGAAGCTCTGGTCGACATCCTGGGGCAGGCCGAAACCGCCTTCTAGCTCGGTCGTCACGAAGCCGTGCAGCGCGGAGCGGACCATCCGCACGGCGTCGATGACCTCGCCGGGCGGCAGCGCGAACAGCTCCAGGACCGAAGCCACCGCAGCCACCGTCTGCGCGGCGGCTGCCCTGACCTCGGTCGCGTCCGGATCCGGCAGCCACTGACCACCCTGGGCCGCGGCGTACCGGCCGGGGGAGGTCCGGGCGAACGCCCGCACCGCATCGGCGGTCGCCCGCAGCGCGGCCGCAGCCGCCTCGGGCCCTGCTGGCGTGATCTCGCCAGATCCGGCCACACCATCGGGACCCGAACCCGAGTCGGGTCCCGAGCCGAAGCCGGTTTCCGAGCCCGAGTCGGAGCCCGAGCCCGAGCCGGAGCCGGAGCCCGAGCCGGAGCCCGAGCCGGAGCCCGAGCCGGAGCGCGAGTCGGGGCCCGAGCCCGAGCCAAGACTCGAGCCAAGACTCGAGCCAAGACTCGAGCCAAGACTCGAGCCAAGACTCGAGCCCGAGCCGGCATCGGAGCCCGACCCGGTCGCCCCCTCGATCGCCGCATCGATCACCGCGGTCAGCCCCTGCACGCTCGCCAGCGCTACGGCCCGGCGCAGCTCGGGCAGGCCCCGGACGTGCTTGTACAGGCTGGGCACCGCGACCCCGGCCCGGCTCGCGACGTCGGCGAGCGTGAGGTCCTCGAACCCGCGCAGACCGCCGTCGTCCACCGCGGTGAGGGCGAGGTCGACGACGGCGGCGCGGCTCAGCCCCGCCCTAGGCACGCGAAACGGCCCAGGTCTCGCCGGTCCGCGGCAGGCCCGCGAGGTGCTCGAGCGTCGCCGGCACGACGACGTCGGGCGCCTGGTGCTGCGGGTAGTGCGCCACCCCGGGCACCAGGACCCCGCGTGCGGCGAGCGTGCGGGAGATCCAGTCGAGCTCGGCCGCGGGGTCCTTGAAGTCGGGATCCAGGTCGCCGACGAACGCGATCGCCGGCGCGTGGATCTGGGCGAGCCGCGCCGCGACCGGTTCGTGCGTGAGCTGGAGCGTGAGCTGCCGGAACGAGCGCAGCCTGCCCGGCCGGCGCAGACTCGCGCGGATCTCCGCGACGTGCTCCCCGAGCCACGGTGCCGCCGCGCCCTTGTTCAGCGCGGACCGGTAGTACGAGCCCCACACCGCGGCGCCCCACGGCCGGGCGAACAGCACCCGGTAGAGCAGGTGCGCCGAGGCCCGCGCCGCGCGGCCCAGGGCCGGCTCGCGCAGGAACGGGGCGACCAGCACGAGGCCGGCCACGAGCTCGGGACGCTCGGCCGCGGCCCAGGCCGCCGCGGACGCCCCCATCGAGTTGCCCACCAGGACGGCCGGCCCCCGGTTGAGGTGCTCGACGAGGGCGAGCACGTCCTGGCCCGTGGCCACGTCCCCGTGCACGGTGAACGTGGGATCGCTGTCGCCGTGCCCGCGCAGGTCGGTCGCCGCGACGAGGTACCCGGCGGCGACGAGCGGCCCGGTGAGCTCACGCCAGGTCGAGCGCAGGTCGCCCATCCCGGGCACGAGCACCACGAGCGGCCCGCTCCCGTCCAGGGTGTAGGCGATCCTCCCGCCGGGCCGGGACAGGTAGCGCGCACCGGCGGCCCCGGACTCGCCGCCCCCAGACCTGGCCGTCCCCGATCCGTCGACCCCGGACCTACTGCTGTCCACACCGCGATGACGTTCCATGTCTCCAAAGCTAAGGCCATTAGCCAACCTCGTCAACCCCCTGGGACCGCCCGCCGAGATATTCGGGGGAGGATGGGCGGACCACCAACTGAGGAGACCTACGTATGTCCGCAATCCTGCCCGAGGCCACCGGTTCCTTCGGTGAGAAGCCCGTCCTGACGTTCCCCGCCACCCCGGCGCCCGCCGAGCTCGAGGTCGTCGTGCTCTCCCAGGGCGACGGCGCCGTCGTGGAGGCCGGTGACGACCTGGTGGTCAACTACCTGGGCCAGACCTGGGGCGGTGCGATCTTCGACAACTCCTACGACCGCGGCTCCTCGATCAACTTCCCGATCGGCGTCGGCGCCGTGATCAACGGCTGGGACACCGGCCTCGTCGGCCGCCAGATCGGCTCGCGCCTGCTGCTCTCGGTGCCGCCGCACGACGGCTACGGACCCCGCGGCATGCCGCAGGCCCGGATCAAGGGCACCGACACGCTGGTGTTCGTCGTCGACATCGTCGCCGTCAACTAGTCCCGCAGCCCCGATAGGTCGTCTCTGCCGTGCCCGTCAGCCGCACAGCCCGGATCGCGATCCGGCTGCACCACGCGGTGTACCGGCTGACGGGCGGCCGGCTCGGCACCCATTTCGGGCGCCTCGAACAGGTGCTGCTCACCACGACGGGCCGCACCTCGGGCGAGCCGCGCACGACGCCGCTCGCGGTGACGGTCGTCGGGGACCGCCTCGTGCTCATCGCGTCCGACGGCGGCGCGCCACGCGATCCCGGCTGGTACCGGAACCTCGTGGCGCACCCCGACGTCATCCTGCAGCGCGGCACCGTTCGCACGCCGATGCGCGCCCGGACCGCGCTGGGCGCCGAGCGCGCCGAGCTGTGGGCGGCCGCCGTCGCGAACCACCCCGGCTACGCGGGCTACGAGCGCAGAACCGACCGCCAGATCCCGGTGATCGTCTGCGAACCCGCAACTTCGGGGTTTAGGCGGTGAGGCCTGCGGGGCAGGAGACGCCGGTGCCGCCGAGGCCGCAGTAGCCGTTCGGGTTCTTCGCCAGGTACTGCTGGTGGTAGTCCTCCGCGTAGAAGAACTCGCCGGCTGCGTCCGCCGGGCGGATCTCGGTCGTGATGGCCTTGTGGCCCGCCTTGGTCAGCTCCCGCTGGTAGACGTCGCGCGTGGCGACCGCGGCGGCCTCCTGCTCGGGGGTCGTGAAGTACACCGCGGACCGGTACTGGGTGCCCGTGTCGTTGCCCTGGCGGAACCCCTGCGTCGGGTCGTGCGAGGTCCAGAACTCTCGCAGCAGCGCCTCGTGCGTGAGCACCGTCGGGTCGTACGCGACCAGGACCGCCTCGGTGTGCCCGGTCAGGCCGGTGCAGACCTCCCCGTACTCGGGGAACGGCGTGAACCCGCCCTGGTACCCGACGGCCGTCGTCACCACACCGGGCAGCTTCCACATCGCCTTCTCGGCGCCCCAGAAGCAGCCCATCGCGATGTACAGCTGGGCGGTGCCTGCCGGCCACGGACCCTGCAGCGGGGTGCCGAGCACGGTGTGGGTCGCGGGGATCTGGTAGGCGTAGGAGTCGCGGCCGCGCAGCGCGCGCTCCGGGGCCACCAGCGTGGTCCGCAGGACCGATCCGAACATGTTTGCCACCTTCCGTTCTGTGAGCGTTCCGCTCGAAGCGTTCAACGCGCGGTGCCCGGGCGGGTGTTCCCGGTTGCGGCGCCACGTAGCCTGACCCACGTGAGTACCACACCCCAGCACCTGCAGCCCGAGCACGACTGGTCCGAGTCCGGATTCGCCACCCGCGCCATCCATGCCGGACAGGACCCGGATGCCGAGACCGGCGCCGTCGTCACCCCGATCTACGCGGTCTCCACCTACAAGCAGGACGGCGTCGGCGGCCTGCGCGGGGGGTATGAGTACTCGCGCTCGGCGAACCCGACGCGCACCGCGCTCGAGGAGGCGCTCGCCGCGGTCGAGGGCGGCGCGCACGGGTACGCGTTCGCGTCCGGCCTCGCGGCCGAGGACACGCTGCTGCGTGCGGTGCTGCGCCCCGGCGACCACATCGTGATGCCGAACGACGCGTACGGCGGCACGTTCCGCCTGGTCGCGCGCGTCTTCGGCCCGTGGGGCATCGACCACACGCCCGTCGACCTGTCCGACCTCGACGCGGTGGTGGCCGCGATCGAGCCCGGCCGCACCAAGGCCGTGTGGATCGAGACCCCCACCAACCCGCTGCTCGGGGTCAGCGACATCACCGCGATCGCGGCGCTGTGCCGGGCCGCAGGTGCGCTGCTGATCGTCGACAACACCTTCGCCACGCCGTACCTGCAGCAGCCGCTCGCGCTCGGGGCCGACGTCGTGGTGCACTCGACGACCAAGTACATCGGCGGCCACAGCGACGTCGTCGGGGGTGCCCTCGTGGTGGCCGACGGCGCGCAGCTGCCGGTCGGGCTGACCGGCCCGACCGGGACCATGTCGCTCGCGGACGCGGTCGCCTTCCACCAGAACGCCTCGGGCGCGATCGCCGGCCCGTTCGACGCGTGGCTCACGCTGCGTGGCCTGAAGACGCTCGCGGTGCGGATGGACCGGCACTGCTCGAACGCGGCCGCGGTCGCGGCGTTCCTCGACGGGCACCCGAAGGTCGCCCAGGTGATCTACCCCGGGCTGCCCTCGCACCCCGACCACGAGGTCGCGGCCCGCCAGATGAGAGGCTTCGGCGGGATGATCTCGTTCCGCACGGGCGACGCGCAGAGCTCGCTCGACGTGTGCGCGAAGACGCGGGTGTTCACCCTCGCGGAGTCGCTCGGCGGGGTCGAGTCGCTCATCGAGCACCCGGGCAAGATGACCCACGGCGCGCTCGTCGGCACAGCCCTCGAGGTCCCGGCCGACCTGATCCGGATCTCCGTCGGGATCGAGGACGTCGCGGACCTGATCGCCGACCTCACGCAGGCGCTCGCATGACCTTGCCCGACGCCGGCGCGGCCCAGCTGGCCGCGTCGGTCCAGCCGGTCGACGTCGCCGAGCCGGCGGCCGGGGCCCCGGCCGCCGCCCGGCCCGTCGTGCGGGAGGCGGACCGGCGTCCCGTGACGGACTCGGTGCCGCGTTCGATCCAGCTGTCCGCGGCCTGGTCGTGGCGCGTGCTCGCGATCGCCGCCGGGACCTCGCTGGTGTTCTGGCTGCTGCAGTACTTCAAGATCCTCGCGGTCGCCGTCGCGATCGCGCTGCTGCTCACCGTGCTGCTGACGCCGGTCGCGCGCTGGCTCCGGGAGCGCGCGCGGTTCCCGCGCGCGCTCGCCGCAGCGGTCACCATGGTCGTGCTGCTCGGCGTCATCGGCGGCCTGCTCACGCTCGCCGGGAGCTCGATCGCGAACGGCTTCTCCGACCTCGCGAGCCAGGCGACCGCGGGCATCGACCAGATGATTCACTGGCTCTCCTCGGGTCCGCTCCAGCTCAGCGCCGACCAGATCGAGGGCTACCGCCATCAGGCCTCCGCCTCGCTGAGCAAGAACGCGAGCTCGCTGCTCTCGGGTGCGGTGTCCGTCACGACGACGCTCGGGCACGTGGCCACCGGCGCGGTGATCGCGCTGTTCTGCACCTTCTTCTTCCTGCTCGACGGCGGGCACATCTGGGCCTGGCTGGTCGGTCTGCTGCCGCGGGCCGCTCGCGAGCGCGCCCACGAGGCGGGCCGACGCGGGTTCGTCGCGCTCGGCGGGTACACCCGGACCCAGATCCTGGTCGCGCTGGTCGACGCCACCGGCATCGGGATCGGCGCCGCCGTCCTGCAGGTGCCGCTCGCGCTGCCGCTGGCGACGCTGGTCTTCGTGGGGTCGTTCATCCCGATCGTCGGTGCGCTCGTGTCCGGATCGGTCGCGATCCTCGTCGCGCTCGTCGCGCACGGCCCCGGCATCGCGCTGGTCATGCTCGGCGTCGTGCTGCTCGTGCAGCAGATCGAGGGGCACGTGCTCCAGCCGTTCATCATGGGGCACGCGGTCTCATTGCACCCGGTCGCCGTGCTGCTCGCGGTCGCGGGCGGGTCGATGGCCGCCGGGATCAGCGGAGCGCTGTTCGCGGTCCCGATCGCGGCCGTGCTGAACACGGTGATCCTGTACCTGAACGGGCACGACAGCTACCCTGCCCTCGGCCGGGAAGCGCACGTCTCGACGCGGAGGGCCTCATGAGCGCCACCACGAGCGACGTCGAGCGCGCCGACGGCGCGCCGGCGACGGTCACCCTGGACGATGTGCGCGCCGCGGCGCGCCTGCTCGACGGCGTCGCGACCGTGACTCCCGTCGAGGAGAGCCGCGGGCTGTCCCGCATCGCCAGGACCACCGTCCTGCTCAAGTGCGAGAACCTGCAGCGGGCTGGCTCGTTCAAGATCCGCGGCGCGTACGTCCGGATGGCGCGGCTCACGCCGGCCGAGCAGGCCCGCGGGATCGTCGCGGCCAGCGCCGGGAACCACGCGCAGGGTGTTGCACTCGCGGCCCAGCTGCTCGGCCTCGACGCCGTCGTGTACATGCCGGTCGGTGCGGCGCTGCCCAAGATCGCCGCGACCCGCGAGTACGGCGCCGAGGTGCGCCTGGTGGGCGAGTCGGTCGACGAGGCCCTGGTCGCGGCCCGCGCCGAGTCCGAGCGCACCGGTGCGGTGCTCATCCACCCGTTCGACCATGTCGACATCGTCGCCGGGCAGGGCACCGTCGGCCTGGAGATCCTCGAGCAGGTCCCCGACGTCAGGACGATCCTCGTGCCGGTCGGCGGTGGCGGCCTGGCCGCCGGGGTCGCGACTGCGGTCCGCGCGTTGGCGCCGGACGTGCGCGTCGTGGGCGTCCAGGCGGCGAGCGCGGCGGCCTACCCGGCGTCGATCGCGGCGGGCCATCCGGTGCCCGCGGCCGAGCTCGCCACGATGGCGGACGGTATCGCCGTCGGCACGCCCGGCTTGGTGCCGTTCACCCTGCTGCGCGAGGCGGACGTCGAGATCCGCACCGTGAGCGAGGAGGACCTCTCGCGCGCGCTGCTGCTGGTCGCCGAGCGCGCGAAGCTGCTCGTCGAACCGTCCGGAGCCGCGGCAGTCGCGGCGCTCATGGCGGACCCGGGCGGGTTCGAGGGACCCGTCGTCGCGATCCTCTCCGGTGGCAACATCGACCCGCTGGTCCTGCTGCGCGTGCTGCGCCACGGGATGGCCTCGGCCGGGCGGTACCTGCAGTGCCGGGTGCGGATCGACGACCGGCCCGGATCGCTCGCCGGCCTGCTCGCGCTGCTGGCCTCGAGCGGCGGGAACGTCATGCACATCGGGCACCTGCGCACGCGCGTGGACCTGGCGATCGACGAGGTCGAGATCGACGTCCAGCTCGAGACGAAGGGGCCGGAGCACTGCGACGCGGTGCTGGACCGGATCCGGGCGGCGGGCTACCAGGTCGTGCAGGGCTGACCTCACAAACCCGCAACGTCCGAGCGTTGACGTCCTATAGGAC
>NZ_DATCNW010000375.1:0-9489 GCF_036565025.1 Pengzhenrongella sp. | reverse complement strand
GTCCCTGGACCGCGCTGGGGCTGACACGTTTGGCTTGCCCGCGACCGGCGGTCTCGCTATTTGAACAGCACGCGCTGCACCTGCAAGACCGACGAGGTGCTCACCTCGTTCACCTTCGCCCACTCGTCCAGGGTGCTGCCGCCCTCGATCGTGATGCGTGTGAGATTCGGGACGCTCTTGGTGAGTCCGTAGAACGACAGCCACTTCGAGGTGGTCAGCGGGTGGTCCATGAGAAAGATGTGCGTGTCTCCGTTGAACAGGAACACCGGGCGGGCGAACGCCAGGCTTTCCGCAGAGATCGTCTGCACGATGCTCTTGAATGCGGTCTTGTAGGTGGAGCCGGGCGACCCGGTGAACATGTCGGCCTGCATCAGCAGCACGACCGCCCGACTGCCGTCCGCCTTGGCGCTCGCGAAGGCGGACTGGATCAGGGCCTTGTCGGCACTGTTCCGGGCGGACTCTTCGGAGAGCTGGGCCGACGTCGGCGTCGTGTACCCCAGGCCCGTCCAGGCGGCGAGGTCGTTGTACGAACCGACCAGGTGAACCGCGGCGAACGTGAGGCCCGCCTCGCTGAGAGTGACGTTCTCCTCGTAGCCGTACTGGGCGTTCACGCTGATCGCGTTCTGTCCCAGCGTCAGGCCGGGCACGGGGAAGAAGACGTTGCGCACGGCGCCGAGCCGTTCGAGCGGGTTGGCCTGGCCGACCGCGGCCCGGTGGCAGTCGGTCCACTCGTTGTCCCCGGGCGTGTAGACCAGCGGGTCGACGAAGGTGTCGAACATCGACTTGATCGTGGCGTAGTACCCGTCGGAGCAGTCGATCGGGGAGCTGATGTCGCCCAGATGGGAGACGAGCTGCACGTCGGGGTCGGCGTTGAGCTGGCCGATTCGGCCGGGAAACGCGGCGAGCGCGGTGGATCCGTAGGGGTTGTCCCCGATCACCGCGAAGCTGAACGGGGTCGTGGTCGCGGCCGTGACGGCGGCAGTTTGCGCCGCAGCGCCGACGGCGGGCGGCCCGAGGGGATTCGCGCTGGTGCCGGCCGAGATGCCCGCCGCGCCGAGCGCAGCGGGTGCGGTCAGGGTGATGCCAAGCAGAGCGAACAGCACCATCAACGCCGGAAATGTCGCGGCGATGCGGGTTGGGCGACGCATCATGATCGGCTCCTGCCTACCGTCGGCTGTCGGACGGCAGCAATAGGAGGAAGACCCGTTCGCACGGGGGCAAGGAGAGGCACCGTGAGCGCGCAGCCCACAGGTCTGCGACCGTCAAGACTCACAACGTGCGGCGGACCGCTCCAACGCGGTCTCGCGCGCTGCGTGGTACCTCGAAGTATTCGCCCCTCGCGGCGCGCGGTCCAGCGGTCACGAAGACCCGCGCATTTCCTGCCGGACGCCTCTCGCCGTCCCTATCGGTCGGGCGTCGCCGGACCTGAGGCGGGGCCGACGGCGGCCGACGCGAGCCGCGGCCTGGGACCGCGCACCGCCTGACACGTCAGGGTGTTCAGTCCGTCGGGGGTGGGGGGCGCCGTCCAGTCGGCGGCGGTCGTGCCGCGCGCCAGGACGATTGCGGAGGCCGCGACGGCGAGCAGCACGGCAGTGGCGGCCGCGACGGCCCACGCCGGATCGGTTCTGAGCACCAGCAACGCGCCGCAGAACGCGCCGGCAAGCATCGCCAGCACCGACAGGATCCGGCGGGCGACCCGTGGCGGGCCGCCCGGCAGCGTGACGTCCGCGGCGAGCCCGGTGAGCGTGAGGGTGAGGACCGTCGTCGTCGCGTCGGGCACACCGATCGCTCGTGCGGTCGCGTTCTGCACCCCCAGCCCGACGGCGAGCAGCGTGAGCAGGACGTACCTGCCCGCGCCGGCATACGGCGCGGGGATCACGACGGCGACGACCAGTGCGGACGCCAGCAGCGCCAGGCTGACCGACGAGCCGACCGCGAGCCGGTGCCCCCGGTGCTCACCCACGCGGGTCGCGAGCGCCCCGCCGGCGGCAGCGCCGATCAGGAATGCGGCGAGCGCGGCGGCCGACGCCACGGCCGACAGGCTCGGCTCACCGGCCCAGGCGAAGCCGAGAAAGACGACGTTCGGCGGTCATGTTCGCCACGAACACCCGACCGAGCGCCAGGTAGCTGAACGCGTCGACGAGGCCCGTCACCACGGTCATCGCCAACAGCAGCTGGACCAGGCGTCGTGACCGGTTGACCGTCATGCCCGATCCTCTCGCCCCGCCCGGCCGGCCCGCCACGGCGCCGGACGTTCCCGCGGGAACGTCCCGACTCATCCGGGCAGCTGCTCGCCCTGGACGGCCTGGATGTCCAGCTCGACCTTCAGCGTCGTCCCGACGACCGCGATGCCCGCGGCGACGACCGGGTTGTAGCGCATCGCGAAGTCCTCGCGGCGCAGCTCGGTGGTCGCGCGGAACGCGGCGCGCTGGCCGCCCCACGCGTCGGGGCCGGTGCCGAGGTAGGAGAGCTCGAGGTCGACGGCGCGGGCGAGGCCGGCCATGGTGAGCTCGCCGTGCACGGTCCAGCGACCCGCGCCGGCCGGGGTGAGGCCGGTGCTGCGGTACGTGAGCTCCGGGTGGGCGCCCGCGTCCAGGAAGTCCGCCGAGCGCAGGTGCTCGTCGCGCGTGGCGTTCCCGGTGTCGATCGACGCGGCCTCGATGACGGCCTGCACCGAGGAGCCCAGGATGTTCCCGGCGATCTGGAGGCGACCGCTGAACGCCCCGAACACCCCGTGCACGCTCGACAGCCCGAGGTGCTGCGCGACCGCGCTGACCCGCGAGTGCACCGGGTCGATGGTCCACGGCCCGGGCGGCGGCAGGTCCACCGCGCCGGACCGGTCCAGCACGAGGACGCCGAGGTCGGCGCCGCCGGACGCCGTCACGATGGCGGTCGACGCGATCGGCTGGTAGCCGATCGCCGTCGCGATCACGGTGTACACCCCGGGTTCCAGCGACCCGGCGCGGACCTCGCCCTCGCCGTCGGCCGCCTCGCGGAGCACCTGCCGGCCCGTCATGTCGGTGACGGTCAGGACGGCGTGCGCGACCGCCCAGCCGTCCTTGGTGCGCAGCTGGGCGCGCAGCCCGCCGCCCGTCACGCCCGGGAGTCGGGGTGGCCGAGCTCGACGTCGAACCCGCTGGCGCCGCGGCCCTCGATCGTGAGCGCGGTGGCCACCGGCGGGTAGCCGCTCGCGATGAGGGAGTACTCGCCGGCGTCGAGGTCGGTGAACGCGTACGCGCCGTCCGGCCCCGTCGTCGCGGTGCCGACGACGTTCCCGGCGGCGTCGACGAGGGTCACCCGGGCGTCCGCCAGCGGCTGGTGGTCGACGGCGGTCCGGGTCACGCCCTCGAGCTGCGCGCCGGCGTGCAGGGCGATCTCCAGGCGCGTGGTGCCGACCCCGCGGACCTCGACGAGCTGGGCCGTGGGCCGGTACCCGGTGGCGTTGACCGCGACCGTGAAGTCGCCGGACGGCAGCTCGGAGAACGTGAACGCGCCGTTCGGGCCGCTCTTCCCGGTGGCCTGGACCTCCCCGCGGACGTCGGCGACCACGATCAGGGCGCCCTCGACCGGCAGGGTGTCCGCGGCTCCGGTCACGACCCCCGCGAGCCCGCCGTTCGGTGCCAGCACGACGTCGTACGCGAGCGCCTCGGCGCCGACGACGACCGTGGACGCCTGCGGCTGGTACCCGTCGGCGGCGGCGATCAGCACGTACGAGCCGGCGGCCGGCGTGCCCAGCGAGTACGCCCCGTCGCCCCGGGCGGTCGCCCGGCTGACCTGCTGGCCGGACAGGGAGATCAGGGTGAGCGTCGCGTGCGCGACGCCGCCGCCCTCCGAGCCACGGATCTGGCCGCGTACGACGGGCCCGGGCGCGTCCTCGATCCCGCTCACGACGGACGCGAACGAGGCGAGCGGGAGGGACCGGTCGCCGTCGGCCGCGCCCGCACCGACCAGGGCCGGCTGCCGCGCGTCGGTGGCCGGGGCGGCCTCGTGACTGGACAGCTCGGCGACCTGCTCGGGTCCGGTCGACCTGCGCAGCGGGACCTCCTTGATGAACAGCACGATCAGGAATGCGACCAGCGCCAGGGGCGCGGCATACAGGTAGACGTCGCCGATGCCGTGTCCGTACGCGCTCTGGACGACCGTGCGGATCGGGGCCGGGAGCGTGGCGAGGTCGGGGATGCCGCCGTCGGACGCGCCGGCGGCCGGGACGCCGATCGCGGCCAGGCCGTCGGCCACGTAGCCGGTGACCCGGTGCCCGAGGAGCGCTCCGAGCGCGGAGACGCCGACCGCGCCACCGAGCGAGCGGAAGAACACGACGGTCGAGCTCGCGACGCCGATGTCCTTGTTGGTCACCTGGTTCTGGGTGGCGAGGACCAGGTTCTGCAGCATCATGCCGATGCCGAGTCCGGTCAGCGCCATGAAGATCGCGAGGTGCCAGTACGGCGTGTCGACCCGCATTCTGCTGAGCAGGCCGAGGCCGGCGGTCAGCAGGACTCCGCCGGAGACGAGCCAGCCCTTCCAGCTGCCGGTCTTGCTGATGATCTGGCCGGAGACCGTGGAGGAGATGGCCAGGCCCGCGATCAGCGGGATGGTCAGCACGCCGGACATGGTCGGGGTCTCCCCGCGGGCGAGCTGGAAGTACTGGCTCAGGAAGATCGAACCGGCGAACATGCCGACGCCGACGAACAGGGACGCGAGCGAGGTGAGCGCGATCGTCTTGTTGCGGAACAGCCGCAGCGGGATGATCGGCTCGCTGGCCTTGGACTCGATCAGGACGAAGATGAGGGCGAGCAGCGCCGCGCCGCCGGTCATGGCGGCCGTCTGCCAGGAGGCCCAGTCGTACTTGTCGCCCGCGAAGGTGACCCAGATCAGCAGCAGGCTGACCGCGGCGGCGACGAAGAACGCGCCGGCCCAGTCGACCTTGACCTTGCGCTTGAGCACCGGCAGCCGGAGCGTGCGCTGGACGACGAAGAACGCGATGATCGCGAACGGCACCCCGACGTACAGGCACCAGCGCCAGCCGAGCCAGCTCGTGTCGACGATCGTGCCGCCGATGAGCGGGCCGGCGACGGTGGCGACGGCGAAGGTGGCGCCGACGTAGCCGGAGTACCGGCCGCGCTCCCGGGGGGCGATCATCGCGGCCATCACGATCTGGGTCAGCGCGGTCAGGCCGCCGGTGCCGATGCCCTGCAGCGCCCGGAAGGCGATCAGCATCCCGGCGCTCTGCGACAGGCCGGCCCCGATGGAGGCCACCACGAAGATCACCAGGGCGGTCTGGACCAGCACCTTCTTGCTGACCAGGTCCGCGAGCTTGCCCCACAGCGGGGTCGATGCGGTCATCGTGAGCAGCGACGCCGTGATGACCCAGGTGTATGCGCTCTGCCCGCCGCCGAGCTCGGAGATGATCTTCGGCAGCGCGTTCGTGACGACCGTGGAGGACAGGATCGCCACGAACATGCCGAGCAGCAGCCCGGTCATCGACTCCAGGATCTGGGCGTGCGACATCGGGGGCTGCTCGGGGTGGTTCTGGGCTGCGCGGGATCCGGCTGCCGGGGTCGCCGGTGCGGCGGCGGTTTGGTCTGCTCGTGATCGTGTACGTGATGTTGTCGTGCTCATCGTCATCCTCTTTCGCCCCGCGGTGGGAGTAGTGCGCTTTTGGCCAGTCCCGCTGGCGGTGAGCCACAGCGGCCGCGATCGGCTGCTGCGGGGATCGGTGAGTTGCTTCACGTGTGCGTGGACACGGAGCAGGCCGAGGCGAGATCCCCAGATTGTTGCGTGGGGCAACCATACGTCTCTATTGTTGCGTGAGGCAACAGTTGTCCGCCTGCTGAGAAGGCTGCTTATGATTGCCTCGAGCAACCAAAAATTGAGGAGTGCGCATGACCATCGCCGACACCACGACTGACCCGTACCCGCAGGTCGCGCGCGAGCTCGCGCTCCTGCTCCGGCGGGCGCGGTCGCTGGCGACGACGATGTCCAAGCGCGCTCACCCGGCCCTCGACGCCACGATGTATCCGATGCTCGCCCACATCGCCCGGACCCCGGAGGTGCACGGCTGCGACCTGGCGGCACAGTTCGGCGTCGGCCGCGCCACGATCTCCCGGCAGGTCAGCCATCTCGAGTCGCTCGGGCTGGTGAGCCGCCACCCCGATCCCCAGGACGCGCGCGGTCAGCTGATCGAGCTCACGCCGGAGGGTGACGTCTTGGTCACCAACGCGTCCGAGGCCTGGCGCCTGCGGCTGAGCGAAGCCCTGAGCGACTGGTCGCCCGACGACGTCGCGATCCTCGCCACGTCCCTGGGCCGCCTGAACGAGACCATCGACGAGTCCCTCCGCACCCCCTGACCCCCTCCCGACGTGTCAGTGCCAACGCGCCGCAGGGACCGCGCTCGGGCTGACAAGTCTCGGGGGTGGGGTTACGCGGCTCGGGCGAGGAGGGCTACGCGCACTGCGCCGCCCTTGGTGACCTGCTCGCCGATCTGGGTGAACCCGAGCCGGGCGTGGAACGCGAGGGACTGCGGGTTCGGCGGCTCGAGGTTCACCTCGCAGGTGATCTCCGTGAGCCCGAGCTCGACCGCGCGCGCCGCGACCGCCTCGTAGAGCACTCGGCCCAGCCCGCGACCGTGCGCGCTCGGCGCGACGACGATCCGGTCCACGTACAGCGAGCCGGGCCGGTTCGCGCTGAACCAGACGAAGTTCTCGCTCGGGTAGTCCGCGCCCGGCGTCAGGGCGAGCAGGAACGCGACCGGGACGCCGTCGTCGTCGTCGAGCACGACGGCGACGTCGCAGCGCGGCACGTGCGCCGTCAGCGCCTCGAGCCCGAGGGCGTTGACCGCCGGCACCGCGGCATCGTTCAGGGCGGCAAGCGCCGCCAGGTCGCCGGAACGGATCGGCCGAGGAAGATTCACGTCCAAAATGCTAACCGCAAGCCCCAAACCCCCTGGTACATCCGCGAGTGCGCGATTTTGGCTGCTGAAAACGCCGAATCAGCAGCCGAAGTCCCGCACTCGCACGGGGGTCACGGGATCAGCAGGACCTTGCCGGTCGTGCGGCGGCCTTCCAGGGCTCGGTGGGCTTCGGCGGCCTCGGGCAGCGGGTACTCGGCCCCGATCCGGACGTCCAGCGTCCCGGCGGCGACCGCCTCGAACAGCTCGCCCGCCCGCCAGGCCAGCTCCTCGCGCGTGCGCGAGTAGTCGTCGAGCTTGGGGCGCGTGAGGAACAGGGATCCGCCCGCGTTCAGCCGTTGCGGGTCCACCGGCGGGACCTGTCCCGAGGAGCCGCCGAACAGCACCATCGCCCCGCGCCGGCGCAGGGACGCGAGCGACCCGTCGAACGTCGTCCGCCCGACGCTGTCGAACACGGTGTGCACGCCCGCCCCACCGGTCAGCTCGCGCACGATCGCCGGCAGCTCGCGCGTGAGGTCCGTCAGCTCCGTGTAACGCACGACGTCGCTCGCCCCGGCGGCTCGCGAGAGCGCCTCCTTCTCCGGCGTGGACACCGTGGTGATCACGCGCGCACCGCGGGCCACCGCGAGCTGGGTGAGGAGCAGCCCGACGCCGCCCGCCCCCGCGTGCACGAGCACGTCCTGCCCCGCGCTGACCGGGAACACCGAGGAGACCAGGTAGTGCGCGGTGAGCCCCTGCAGCGGGAGCGCCGCGGCGACGTGGTCGCTCACCCCGGCGGGCACCGCCAGCGCCCGCGCGGCGTCGACCACGGCGAGCTCGGCGTACGAGCCCGGCGAGTCCGACCACGCGACCCGATCCCCGACGGCGAACCCGAACAGGTCGCCCGAACCGACCGCGACCACGGTCCCCGCGCCCTCGGCGCCCACGACGTGCGGGAACGGGACCGGGTAGATCCCGGACCGCCGATAGGTGTCGATGAAGTTGACCCCGGCGGCCGCGACGTTGACCAGGAGCTGGCCCGGTCCGGCCGTCGGATCGGGGAGCGTGACGTAGGTCAGGACTTCGGGCCCGCCGGGGGCTGTTGCTTCGATTGCGCGCATGACGACACGCTAGCTGCGCCCACCGCCGACCGGCCCCACCTGGCATGTGCATTGATCTGCACAGGCGTGTATGTTCATGCACATGTCTTTTTCAGTGGCTGTGGCCGGCGCGAGCGGGTACGCGGGCGGTGAGGCCCTGCGCCTGCTGCTCGGGCACCCCGACGCGCGCATCGGTACCCTCACGGCGCACTCCAACGCCGGCAGCACGCTCGGCGAGCACCACCCGCACCTGCGGGCGCTCGCGGACCGGGTGCTCGCCCCGACCTCCGCCGAGAACCTCGCGGGTCACGACGTCGTCGTGCTGGGGCTGCCGCACGGAGCGTCCGGCGCGATCGCGGCCGAGCTCGGCGACGACGTGATCGTCATCGACCTGGGCGCCGACCACCGGCTGACCGACGCCGACGCGTGGGCGCAGTTCTACGGCGGGGACCACGCCGGCAGCTGGCCGTACGGCCTGCCCGAGCTGCTGCACGCGGGGGAGACCACCGCGAAGGCCCAGCGCGGCAAGCTCACCGGCGCCCTCCGGATCGCGGTGCCCGGCTGCAACGTCACCGCGATCACGCTCGGCCTCCAGCCGGGGATCGCGGCCGGGCTGATCGAGCCCACCGACCTGGTCGCCGTGCTCGCCAACGGCTACTCGGGCGCCGGCAAGACCCTCAAGAGCCAGTACCTCGCGTCCGAGGCGTTCGGTTCGGCCATGCCCTACGGGGTCGGCGGCGTGCACCGGCACACCCCCGAGATCGAGCAGAACCTGCGGGTCGCCGGGGCCCGGGACGTGACGATCTCGTTCACCCCGACCCTGGTCCCGATGGCGCGCGGCATCCTCGCGACCGCGACGGCGCGCCTGGCGCCCGGTGTCGACCCGTCGCAGGTGCGCGCGGCCTGGGAGGCGGCCTACGCCGACGAGCCCTTCGTGCACCTGCTCCCGCACGTGCCCGGCCGGCCCGCGCAGTGGCCGACGACGGCGGCCGTCCTCGGCGCGAACACCGCGCTCGTGCAGGTCGTCGTGGACGAGCGCGCCGGCCGCGTGGTCACCGTGACCGCGATCGACAACCTCGTCAAGGGCACCGCCGGCGGCGCCCTGCAGTCCCTCAACCTCGCGCTCGGGCTCCCCGAGACAACCGGCTTGACCACGAACGGAGTTGCACCGTGAGCGTCACCACCCCCCAGGGCTTCCGGGCGGCCGGGGTGACCGCCGGGCTCAAGGCCTCCGGGCGCCCCGACGTCGCGCTCGTCGTCAACGACGGCCCGCTGCAGGTCGCCGCGGCCGTCTTCACCTCCAACCGCGTGCACGCGGCGCCGGTGAAGTGGTCGCGCCAGGTCGTGTCCGACGGCGTGGTGAGCGCCGTCGTCCTCAACTCCGGCGGCGCGAACGCGTGCACCGGCACCGAGGGGTTCGTCGACACCCACACCACGGCCGAGCACACCGCGACCGCGCTCGGGCTCTCGGCGGGCGACGTCGTCGTCGGCTCGACCGGCCTGATC
>NZ_DATCNW010000374.1:0-4623 GCF_036565025.1 Pengzhenrongella sp. | reverse complement strand
CACCAAGCCTGACCGGTGCTACCGCGACGAGGCGACCGCCACCGCCGACGGCTTGACCCGGGCTCGGCGATAACCACCTTCATCCTTCGGCTCGAGCCCGGTCCTGGCTCCGGGCCCGCCGACCGCCGGGAGCTGTTCATGGGCTGAAAGTCCACGGCGGATTCATGCGGTGGTCGCGACGAGCGCGTTGAATCGTTCGGCTGGAGTATCCCAGTTGAGGGTCTTGCGGGGTCGGCCGTTGAGGAGGCGGGCGATGTTGTCGAGGTCGTCTTGGGTGTGGACGGAGAGGTCGGTGCTTTTGGGTAGGAACTGGCGGACGAGGCCGTTCCAGTTTTCGTTGGTGCCGCGCTGCCAGGGTGAGTGGGGGTCGCAGAAGTACACCGGGACGCCGGTTGCGATCGTGAACGCGGCGTGGGCGGCGAGCTCGGTGCCTTGGTCCCAGGCGAGCGATCGGGTGAGCTGGATGGGGAGGCGGAGGATGTTGTCCGCCAACCGGGCGGCGACGTGGTCGGCGGTCTTGGCGTCGATCTTGATCAGCATGCCCATGCGGGTGCTGCGCTCGACGAGTGTCGCGACGGCGCTCGCCCCGTGTGCGCCGATGATGAGGTCGCCTTCCCAGTGGCCGGGGACTGCCCGGTCGGCGGCTTCGGGCGGCCGTTCGGAGATGTTGACCATGCCGGTGATCTTCGAGCCTGACCTGGCGGCGGTCCGTCCTCGCGGGCGGCGCCGGTCACGGCCCGTGCGCAGGCAGCCAGCGAGCTCCTTGCGCAGCTCGCCTTTGGCTTGGACATAGATGGCCCGGTAGATCGCCTCGTGTGACACCCACCACTCTGGCTTGTTCGGGTGGTCGCGGCGGAGACGGTTGGCGATCTGTTCAGGCGACGACCGCTCGGTGCGGACCATGGTCTGGACCTCGGCCCACAGCCAGGGGCGCTGGTCAGCCCAGGTCTGCTTCGGGCGCAGCGCCGCCTGTTCGGCGTGGTCTTGGGCGAGGAACGCCCGATAGGCACGCCGACCGCCGTTCGCCTTGATCTCGCGCCCGATCGTGCCTCGATGACGGCCGAGACGGCGGCCGATGTCGGCATCGGACTCCTCCGACGCGATGCCGATCCGGATCTCTTCGCGTTCCTCGAGGGTCAGCGCCCCAGTGCGGGGCTTGCGGTCGCGCAGCACGACCACACCCTCCTCGCGCACCCGGCGGTCAACTGTGGATGATGAGATCCCAGCGACCGCCGCCGCCTGCTCGTACGACGCCCCCCGAGCAACAGCCACCAAAGCCACTCGGACCACTGACAACGGAAGCCTCGGACGGGCCACACAACACCTCCAACCTCGAAGCTGTCGCGCTCACCAGTTGAAGCCGCCCACACCTGACGCGGAACTTCAGCCCACAAAACTCGGCCGGCGAGGAGGTCTGGATGGGCATCTCCCCGTCGGACGGACGGTTGGTTATGACGCTTGACGGTACTGCTGTTCCCACTCGAGGGGTGCCACGTCGTTGAGGGTGGTGTGAAGCCTCGAGGTGTTGTACCAGGTGATCCACTTGAAGATCGCGCGACGGGCCTCGGCTCGGGTCGCGAACACGCGACCCTGGACGCACTCGCGCTTGAGGCTCTCCCAAAACGATTCAGCGACGGCATTGTCCCAACACACCGCGGTCCGGCCGACCGAGGGTCGCATCTGGCGGTCCTGGCAGAAGTCGATGTAGTCGTTCGAGGTGTACTGACTGCCCCTATCCGCGTGGGCGATCACGCCGGCCACCGCGTGATCTCCGCCACGGGCGGCGACGGCCATGGTGAGCGCGTCGAGGACCAGCTCGGTGCGCATGTGGTCGGCCATCGAGTACCCCAACAGCCGCCGCGACCCCAGATCGAGGACCGACGCGACGTACAGCCAGCCCTCCCGAGTCGGGACGTAGGTGATGTCCTGGACCCAGGCCACATCGGGCCGGCCGGGAGCGAAGCGCCGGCCGACCAAGTCCGGGATGTGATAGCCGTCAGGCCCGGGGAACGTGGTGCGGCACGTGCGGCGCCGGAACCGTCCGGCCATACCGTTCAGGCGCATCAGACGGGCGACGCGCTTGCGGTTCACGACCAAGCCGGTCTTGCGGAGCGCCTTGTACATGCGCGGCACCCCGTAGTTGCCGTCGGCGTCGACGAACAGCTCGCGCATCAACGCGACCAGCTCCGCTTCGTCGAGCTGGCGGACGGTCGGCCCGGCCGCCTCCCGGCCGCACCAGTCGTAGTAGCCCGACGTGGACACGCCGGCCGCTTCGCACGCCATCGTGACAGCGAACCCGGCGGCCTTTTGGTCATCGACACACACGAAGCGCTTCACGGTGTCGACGTCTCCTTGATCCAAAAGGCCAGAGATCGTTTGAGCAGATCTCGTTCCATCCGCAGCTGGGTGTTCTCCGCCCGCAACTCCACAAGGTCGGAACGCTCATCGACGCTGAGCCCGTCGCGGTCGCCTCGCTCCATGCGTTCCTGGCCGACCCAGTTCCCGAGCGTGCCAGCGTTCACGCCGACCGAACGGGCGACATCGGCGATCGGGCGGGACTCGTCGAGGACCATCGCGACCGCGTCTCTGCGGAACTCGGGCGGGAACTTCGAGGGCCGCCCGACCCTGGACTTCTTCCTGTTGGACATGGACTTCCTCCTATATGAGGTGTCCGTCCAACGGGGGGATGCTCACACCGCGCCCCCGCTTGGATCGTCTTAGCCTGGATGCACCGATTGACATCGGCCGACCGTGTGATGTCGCTCGGTGCCCGAGGTGTCGGTTGACTCGTCGAGGGCGGCGCCGTTTTGCGTGATCGTGACCGCGTCGGTCCAGGAGGTCGTGTCGTTTCGGGTTGTCAGCGCGTGGTGTTTCGTCTGCGGTGCGCCGGCCGCCGACGGCTTGTCAGCCAGTCAGGGGTTCGAGCATGCGGAGCGCGTCGAGTCGCTTCTCGAACCAGTGCCGCCACGGCCAGTTGAGCGGGCCGCGCAGTGTGGGTTTGCCGGCGTGGTTGACGAGCCGTCCGGGAATCGCGATGAGCCGGGTCCGCACGGTGCGGGCGACGGTGAGCTGATCGACGGGTCCGGGTTGGCCGACGGTGACGGTCCAGCGGGTGAGGTTGTGGGCCAGCACGGCGCAGCACAGCCAGGCGCCGTTGGCGAAGAAGTGCCCAGACGGGATGTGCTCGAGCCCGGCGCCTTCTTTGAGGTCGCGGATGGCGAGCTCGACGACGGCGTGCTGACGGTGGAAGGCGTCGATGTCGGTGGCGTCACCGTCGAGATCTGTCAGGAACGCGAAGTGCCGCCAGTCGGGCCACAGTTTGGCTTGGCGGGCGTCGGTGAGGCGGGTGCGGCGCACGATCAGTCGCCGGCCCTTGTAGGTGGTCTCGGCGACCTGGGCCTCGCCGTCGGGGGTGTAGTCGATGGGCTGCCACGCGTCTTCGTCGATGGCGGCGATCGCTTTGGCCGGGCCCTTGTTGTTGGTGCGAACGGCCATTGTGTAACGGACATTGAGCCGTCCGAGCACACCGATGGTGTCGTTTGACCAGTAGCCGGAGTCGAAGCGGATCACGATCTCGCCGGCCGCTCCGGCCCGGCGGACTCGGGCGATGAGCTCCTCGACGAAACGTTTCGTGCCCCGGGCGGTGTTGGCTGATCCTTTGCGCATGCGGGCGTGTAACACCTCGCCGGTATCGGCCCGGGTGGCCAGGATCGGGTGATAGCCCAACACCTTGGTGTAACCGAACGCGGCGCCGTCTTTGAGCTTGCCGGCCACCTGACAGATCGTCGAATCGATGTCGATCACGAGCCGACGGGCTCCCGGGCCCGCCCCCAGTCGCCACGCCCGCGTGAGTGTCTCGCCGATGACGGCTTCGAGTTGGCGGACATGGCCGAACGTGAACGACCGCAGGAACGTGCCCAGCGTCGAGGGCGCCATCACCCGATGGCCGAGCACGCCGGCTGTGTTCCCGGCCCGCAGAACATCGGCGTGGTCGATGTGGCTGGCGCCGGCCACGATGGCATGCATCAACGTCAAGACCTTGCGTCCTGGCAGCGCCCCGCCCACCCGGCCCGCCATCCGCACCGTGGCGTTCACCAACGCCTCCAAGTCCAAGCGGTCCGCCAGCGTGGCCACCAGCACAAGCCCGGCGTTGGCCACCAGGTTCGGATCGTCAAAGGTCACCTCGATCCGGTCCAGCGCGCGCGATACTCGACTCACTGAAAGTGCCTCCCTGAGCTTGTGAGTGACAGCGACTTCGAACACCGCCATCCTCCCTGCTCAGGAGGCCTTTCCGGTGGATGCGCGAAACGCGCTCACCGCCAGTTCATCGGTGGATCGAGGCTTAGTGCAAGAATGCCGATTCAAGTGACAAGCGGCCCGCGGCGTCCTCGCCGGGGAGGTCTGGAGGTGTGGGTAGCGTGACGGTGACGGTGTTGGTCGTTGACGACGACGAGGACATCCGATTTCTGGTCCGCACCGTTTTGACGAGGGCCGGTTTGGAGGTCGTCGCGGAGGCGATCGACGGTGTCGAAGCCCTGGCCGCACTTGAGCGGCTCGATCCCCCGCCCGATCCGGCCGTGGTGGTCCTCGACAACCGCATGCCGGGCCTGTCCGGCCTGGAGG
>NZ_DATCNW010000373.1:0-1693 GCF_036565025.1 Pengzhenrongella sp. | reverse complement strand
CTTCTTCGGTGTGCGGTCGGAGATGTCGATGCCGACCTCGCGCATCGCTTCGACGACGTTTGGCCAGATCGCGTCTGCGGGCTCCTGGCCTGCTGATTCGGCACGCAGGTCGTCTGGGGCGTAGCGCTCGAAGAAGGCTTGCGCAATCTGGGAGCGGCCGGCGTTGTGGGTGCAGACGAACAGGACATAGCGCATTGCGGCTTCCCTCCTTAGGGATCACGCGTTTATAAGTGAATGGTTTATGCTGTAGTTCCATTCGGGGTGGAAGTCGGCTTTGTGGATGTTGACGGTGGCGAGTTCGGCGTTTGTGACTTTGATTCCCTTCGGGTAGGTGCGTTGGTCGAGTTGGGCGTAGACCTCGAGGCCGGTGCGTGTCGTCGCGGCGCCGATCAGGTTGATGATCACTTCGAGGCTCGTCAGGGGCTTCCCGCGCCAGTTCTTCGAGATGAAGCTGAAGAGGCGGTGCTCGATTTTGTTCCACTTGCTGGTGCCGGGAGGGAAGTGGCAGACGTGGATGGCGAGACCGGTGTCGTCTGCGAGCTTCTGCAGCTCTACTTTCCAGAGGCGGGTGCGGTTGCCGTTGGAGCCGCCGCAGTCGGGAGTGATCGTGAGGGTCGTGGCGTTCGGGTAGCGCTTCTTGCCGAGGTGTTCCCACCAGCTCAGGATCGAGTTGACCGCGAACTGGGCGGTGTCGTTGTCGATCCCGACGTTGACCCAGCCCGTGTCGTCGGCGAGGTCGTAGATCCCGTAGGGGATCGCCTTGCCCAGTTCCTTGTCTTTGAAGTCGTGGCTGCGCACCAGCTCGGGTTCGCCTTTGGGCCGCCACTCGCGCCCCGGGTTCTTGAAGTCCCCGACCAGCTCCTTCTTCTTGGTGTCGACCGAGATCACCGGCTGCCCGGCATCAAGCGCCGCTTTCACGGTCCCGTTGATGTGCTGGAACTGCGCGTCGCGATCGGGATGCTGGGCGCCCTCCCTGGTCTTACGGTTGGCCTGCAGGCTGTAGCCCAGCTCCTTCAACGTCTTCAGCACGGTGCGGTCGGCGACCTGGTGGCCTGCCTCACGCAACCCGCCGGCGAGCTTCGCGGCGCTCTTCGAGCTCCACCGCAACGGCCGCTCGGGATCGCCACGCACGTCCGCCTCGACCAGCCGCTCGAGATCGGAGACCAGGGTCGGGTCCTTCTCGGCGAGCCGCTTGCGCCCCCCACCCGGACGGCGCACCCGGCCCGGCTCGAGCGCCTCACCGGAATCGAGCTCTGAAAGCCCGCGCCGCACCGTCGACTCCGAAACCGGCGTCGCTCGCACCACCGCAGCGATCCCGCCGCGCCCATGCGAACGAGCCTCCGCCGCCGCCCAACGCCGCCGGGCACGCTCATCCAGAGCGCCCTCCATCATCCGCCACCGCTCAGCAATCGCAGACTCATCGATCTCAGCCATGCCGACGGCTTCGACACTACCCCCAGCGACCCTTCGGTGAGCCAGCAAAAAACAATCAATTGATTACGCGTGAACCCTAACGACCAGGCCCTACAAGCCATAGCACGGACCCAACCCGCGGCACCTCCCACGCGTGCGCCCGTACCAAGCTCGGCCGGCCAAGCCTGCCAAGCCGGCCGAGCGGCCTGAAGGCGGTGGTGCCGGCTCCGCCGGCGCCACCGCCAGAGCAAGCGCCTGACCCCGGAACGCTCCACGAACC
>NZ_DATCNW010000372.1:0-33717 GCF_036565025.1 Pengzhenrongella sp. | reverse complement strand
GGCGTGGGCTCCGGTGCTGATCGGTTGTGTGAGAACTCCATCCTCACCGCGCAGACCACGCCCGCACCTCAACCCACCCGGCGTGTCACGCCACAAACCCCCAGATCACAGCCCTACCCGTCGACTTTGACGAGCCCCTGGCCGCCGCATCGGCAGATTAGTCCCGAGGGCCGACCGACCGTGGAGGACATCGCCTCGCGGATACGCACGGAGCACGAGGAGTCGGGGCCAGGAATTCTGGCGGTGGAGCGGAAGGGCACGGCCGACGTCATCGGGTATTGCGGGCTGATCTTTCATGGGAACGGATTGCCCGACGAGCCTGAGTTGGCCTACGAGCTGCTGCGTGCGGCGCACGGGCGTGGTTACGCCACTGAGGCCGGTCGGGCTGTTGTCACATGGGTGAGCGAGGCGGGCTACCGGCAGTTGTGGGCAGGGGTCCGGGACTGGAATGCCGCGTCGCGACGGGTCCTGGAGAAACTCGGGTTCCACGAAACGGGCCAGGTGGAGCCCGACGCCCTATACGGCGACAGCCTGCTGACCGTACGAGAGTTTTGAAGGTCACGTCCCGCGGCCGTTCGTCTGTCGGTCTCCGACACCGGGCCCCGGGCGCGTAGTCGCCCGACGCGCGTTGACGACAGTGGAGAGCGGCTCGGGCGTCAGTCCGGCTCGCGTCGCAGTCTCGTCTCCGCTTGGTCGACGCGAGCTTCGCGCGCTCCCCGACGGTCCGTGCGTCGTCCAGTGCAGTGCACCGCTGGCGATGACGGAGCACGAGCGCCTTGGCGAGTGGTTCGCCGACCATCCCGACGCCATCTCCGTGTCTACGCGAGGCTGACGCCGACGCTCGATTTCTTGGGCTGCTACCCGCGCCTCAGCGGATTCCTGCTCGACTGTGCGTACAGCAAACTCACCGACGCCTCGGGACTGAGATTTCACTGCGGCGCCTGTCGATCGACGTCCGACTCCCCGGCCGCGACGACCTCGACACCCTGCACCGTCTGCACCAGCACCGAAGTCTCCAGCTCGGGCACTTGTCAAGGGCCATGGGGATCTGCCCAGAGGCGGTCTTGAAACCTGCCCGGTGACGGTCACGAAAACTGCCCGGTGATGGCCATGGGATCTGCCCATTGCTGACCATCACCGGCCAGGTCGTCAGCTCAACGGACTCACCCCCTGGCCGGCGAGTGCCTGGGCCTGGCGGACGCTCTCGCCGCTGGTCTGGCAGACGTGGGCGTGGTGCAGGAGACGATCGACGGTCGCTGTTGCCAGGGTCTTGGGCATGAGCTCGTCAAAGGCGGCCGGGTGGAGGTTGGAGGAGATCGCCACGGACCGTTTCTCGTAGGCGGCGTCGACGAGCCGGTAGAGACCCTCGGCTGCGTCCTGGGAGACCGGCAGCAGCCCGATGTCGTCGCAGACCACGAGGTCGGCGCGCAGGACCCGGGCGATGGCTTTCGTCACGGAGTCGTCCGCGCGGTGGCGGCGCAGCAGCGTGCCGAGGTCCTCCAGGGTGAACCACGCGACGCGTAGTCCTTGCTCGACGGCTTGCTGGCCGAGGGCCTCGAGCAGGAACGTCTTGCCTGTCCCGGACGGCCCGCAGACCACGAGGTTCTCTCGGCGGTGGACCCATTCCAGGGTGCGGAGCGCTTGCTGGGTCGGGGCGGGGATGGACGACGCTTCGGGTTGCCAGGCGTCGAACGTCTTGCCGGTCGGGAACCCCGCGGTGGCTCGGCGGGTCGCCAGCGCCGAGCGTCCGCGCCCGCCGGCTTCCTCGGTGAGCAGGGCGCGTAGCACCTCGACGGGTTCCCAGCGTTGGGCCTTCGCGGTCGCGATCACCTCGGGGGCGTGACGGCGGATGTGCGGCATCCGCAGCTTGTGCAGCAACGCCTGGACGTCGTCGGGCAGCGGCGGCGCGAGGGGGACCCCGGCGACCGGTACGGACGAGTCTCGGGCCCGGGTCGGGGCCGTCACGGTGCGGCCTCGAACAGGTCAGGCTCGGTGAACGGGCCGAACGCCGAGGAGCCCAGTGCGGCCCAGCCGATGGTGCCCTGGGCCAGGGAACGGTCCTCGCCTGCCTGGTTGACGGGCCCGGCCGCGACGATCGCGTGGTGGTGGTCCAGGATCGAGGACAGGTCCGCCTCGGCGAACCGGGCGTGGACCGCGGCGTGTCCCAGCGCCCAGTCGACGTCCGCCCGGGGGAACAGCTTCGCGAGCTCGACGGCTTGGGCCATCTTCACGCGAATCTTCGTCGTGCCGGCCGCGGCGGCCTCAGCCAACCACGCCCTCGCGCCGTCACCGAGGGACAAGAACGCCGCCTCGGCCACGTTCCGGGCCAGTGGCACCCGGCCGAGTGCTCCCGCAGGTGGGGGCGGGAAATGGGCGTCGATCATCTGCGGGCTGCCCGGGGTCGCGCGGGCGTGGCGGGCGACCTCGAGGGGGCCGGTGGGCCCGACGTGGACGATGACGACCTGCTCGTCGGCGCCGCGCCCGTGCACCCGTACCCACACCGTCGCCCCGAGCAGCAGGTGCGGCACGGAGTACTGCCCGGAGTCGAACGTGACCATCGGCATCTTCGCCGGGACCGTGCGCGTGACCCCGAACGCGACCGTGTGCGGGTCGGCCGGGACCGGGTGCAGGCGGACTCGTTCCTCGGCGAGCATCACGTCCGGAGCCCGCCGAGTGACGCGGTGCTCACGAGCGTTGACCATCGCGCAGAACTCCTCGCACGCCACCTCAAGGTCCGCGAACGACGCGTACGCCTCGAGCAGGTTCGTGTCCTTGGGGACCAGGTCCGCCTTGGCGACCTTTACCGACGACTCCGACCCGCCCTTGGAGGCCGGGTCCACCGGCTGGCACGTAAAGATCGTCACGGAGTAGTGGCGGGCGAACGCGACCATCGCCGGGTTGCGCACCGCCATCCCCGCGACGTGCTCGACCGTGACCGTCTTCTCGTTATCGGTCAGGACATACGTCGGCGCGCCCCCGATCCGGCGCATCGTCACGTCCAACGCGGCCATCACCGACGGCGACGTCTTGTCCCTGATCGCCAGCACGACCCGGAACCTCGACCACGCCAACCACGCGACGAACAACGTCGTGCGGACCCCATCGATCATCGGCCCGTCGCCGAAGTCGTACTGGATCCACATCCCCGGCTCAGTGACCCACGGACGGTGCACCCGCACCCGCCCGACCCGATAGTTCGTCTTCACGACCGCGACCGCTCGGCGCGTGGTGCGCTCGGACCCGGTGAAGCCCAACGCGACGAGCTTGCCGTGGGCCACGTCCGCGCGGACCTTGCCCTTGGACCGCTCGACCCACTCCTCAACCTTCGCCAAGTGAACGTCAATCAGCTGCGGGCGCGGCGCGGAACGATCCGAGAGCCCGCCCGCGTCCCGGGCCGCGACATACCTGGCCACGGTGTGGTGCGAGACCCCCGCCAACTCCCCGGCGTCCCTCATCGATCCGGTCAAGTCGAATGCTTCTAACAGGTTCATGATCCCCTCGGCAGACTTCACGGTGTCCCTCCTGGGGGCGAACGGCGCATCAGCACCGCCAACCGCACCCCAGGAGGGGCCCCAACCGCGGGAAGCGGCGAGGCAAACGACGTCGTGTCGGGCAGATCTCATGACCGCCAGCGGGCAACTTTCATGTCCGCCACCGGGCAGCTATTTGGCCGTCTCCGGGAAGTTTCTCGTGTCCGCTGTCAGGCACTGGACGACGTCGCGCCGCTCGGCCTCTTGGCGCATCTCGAGGCACTGCACCAGGACGCACCCGCTTGCGTCGCAACGTCAGCGCGCCGCGCCCGACGCTCCGGAAGACCGGATCATCCGGAGCTCACGCACGCCATCCTCGATCTTGCTCGTTCCATCCGGCACGAAATCATGCTTGCGGTAGAACGCCTGAGCGCGAGGATTCGGGTCCGCAACCCAGAGCACTGACGAACCCCGTGCATCCAGCACCGCTGCGAGGAGCGCCGACCCGGCCCCTGAGCCATGAACTGCCGAGTACGTGTAGAGCACGTAGAGCTGGGTCGTCCACATGGTGTCGTCACCGGAGGAAGGACCGGCCAGCGCTATGCCGACCATTTCGTCGTCCTGTTCAGCCACCGCGATGCCGCCATGGAATCGGTCGTCGGTCAGAACGGCAGTCCAGAAGCGCTCACGCCTCTCGATGAACCCGGGATCATCGAGGACCTCGTCTCGCATCAAGCCTCGATAGGTCTCACGCCACGTCTCCACATGGACACGCGCCAGCGCCGACACGTCGAACAGGTCAGGACTCCGCACGACGATCCGTGTACTCATCCGGCGATCCTAGGAGAAGCCCAACCCCTGGAACGTTTGCCTGACACCGGTCGAACCGCAGTCCCTCGACCGGCGCGTGGTCATGCCGCAGCGGTCACTCAGTACCGTTTCGGCCCGGCGCATGGGCGGCCGTACGTGGTGAGATCAGGGTCGTCTGGTGGATCAGGCGACGCCCTCGGCGGCGAGCGCGTCGGTGAGCAGCCCGACCAGCGCTTCGAGCTGCACAGTCGTGGACGAGGAGACGTCCTCGTCCGACGCTCCGTCCAGCGCCCGGGCGGCCAGTCCCGACTTGCTGTCGATCAACTTGGCGATCTTGGAGTCGATGGTTTGCGCGGCGATGATCCGCCACGCGGTGACGGGCTCGGCCTGGCCGATCCGGTGGATCCGGTCGATGGCCTGAGTCTGCTCGGCGTCGGTCCAGGACAGTTCGGCCAGGACCAGGTTGGAGGCGACCTGAAGGTTCAGCCCCACGCCCGCGGCCATAAGGGAGCACACCACGATCGACACGTCAGGGTCGTTCACGAACGCGGCGATGTTCTTCTCACGCACCTTGGGCGTCTGGTCGCCTCGGATCGAGGCGTAGCGGATGCCGCGGTCGGCGAACGTCTGCTCGGCCTGGTCCATCACGTCGACGTGCTTGGCGAAGAACACCACCTTGCCGACGTTGCGGGCGAGCTGCGCGGCGTAGTCGGCGGCCGGCCCGGCCTTGGCCTGCCCGATCCGGCGGACCATCGTGAACACGTTCTCGCCACCGGTCTGCGAGCTCGAATCCTTGAGCTCCGCCGCCGCCACCCGGCGAGCGAGCTCGTGGTCGATCCCGTCCACGACGGCGCTACCGGTACGCATCTGCACGGCGGCCCGGTAGCGCCCGAGCAGGCCGCGGGCGAGCGCGGCCTCGGCGGCGCGGATCGAGCGGCCGACCGCGCCGTCGAGCTCGACCGGCAGGTCCGCGACCCGGCGGGCGGGGATGTCGGCGACGACGTCGACCTTGCGGCGACGCACGATGCCCATGTTGATCACGCTGGCCCGCGCTGCGGCGTAGAACCCCGGGTCGGCCGGGGTGAGCCCGGTCTTCTCGAGGGCGGTCTGCAGCGCGCCGAGCGGCTTGCTGTCGTCGATCCAGCCGAGGAACTGCCAGATCGCTCGGAAGTCCTCGATGTCGTTGATCAGTGGGGTGCCGGTGAGCGCCATCAGCAGCGGCCGGGCGGCGCGGGCGCGGATCCGCTCGGAGAGGGCAAGGATGTGCTGGGAGCGCTGGGAGGTCTTGTTCTTGATGAAGTGCGCCTCGTCGACGACCATGCCGCGGAAGCCGAAGTCGCCGAGCCAGCCGACGTGCCGGTCCAGGAGTTCGTAGTTCACGATCACGATGTCCGCGAACCCGTCGACCCGGTCACCGTCGCCATGGATCACCGTGGACCTGCGCGACGGCGTCCACAGCCGGACCTCGTGCGCCCAGTTCGTCTTCACCACGTTGGGCACCACGACCAGCAGCGGGTAGGCGTCGGCCGCTCGGGCGGCGAGCAGGGCCTGGGCGGTCTTGCCGAGCCCGGGCTCGTCGGCCAGCAGGAACGTGCGGTGGCCGCCGGCCGTAGCCGCGACGACCTGGGCCTGGTGCGGCATCAGCTCGCGGCCGGCGGAAGCGGACACCGAGCGGGCCTCGGGCAGCGGCATGCAGGCGGGTGCGCCCGATGCGGCCTGCTCGAATGACCTGAAGAGCGGTTCGAGCAGCTCCCAGCCAGCCAGCTGGCGGGCCCGCGGAGCGATCCGCTCGGCCGCGGCCGCGAAGTCCGGAGCCAGGAACGGGTTCGCGAGCTGGCGCGAGACCACCGACCGCGGCACTACCTGACTCTCGGCGCCGGGCACCGGCGCGGCCGGCGCGGCGGGCGCAGGCTCCTCGGGTGGCTCCAGCCCGCCGGCGCGCATCACGGTCGCCTTGAACGCGCGCGCCGCGTCGGAGACCCGGGAATCCTCGGCGAGCAACTCGAGCAACGAGGTGTCCCGGGCAGCGGTCCTGGCCAGTAGCGTCGCCACGCCGTCGAGCCGCTTGAGCTGCTTGGCGCGAACCGACTCGGTCGGGCCGCGGTCGGCCATCATCCGGGCCCGCTCCTCTCGCACGAGCAGTGCCACGACCTGGAACTTCGTGCGCACCGCCGGGCGCGTCGGGGGTCGCTGCACAGCGCTGTCGACCTCGCGGGCGACCTCGGCGAGCACCGGGATGATCCCTTGCTCGGCGGGACGCGGGGCGCGGCGCCGCTGATCGCCTAGATCAGTGCGCGCACCACCGGACCGGCGTTGGCGTGGTCGTGCCACAGTTCCTCCTTCTCGCACATCCGCACCGCGACTGCGGCGCAGCGTGCCGTGCCGCGTCTACCCGGGACCGGTCGGGCGTCGGACCCACGCTCCGTGTCGCAGGCACCCCGAGCGCCAAGATCGGGCGCCAAATCACCGCGCAGCGCCCCCGCCTGCGCCCCCGCTGATCCGTGCTCACGGCGATGGTGACGGCCGCCGGACGTCTCGGTGAACCACCGCGTGGGCACGGTCGTGGCCCTGCTCGATCGCCGAAGAACCTAGAGCGTCGTGCCGGACACCGCGACCAAATCTGGCCGGACACCGATCGCGCGTGACGTCTTGAGTCGTGCCGCTGGCCGCCGCAGGGGCATACCGCTCGCACGGTCGTGCCGCTTTTGAAGTATAGGGCCGGGCCAGGCGGATGCTCGACCATTACGGCCATCACCCTGACGTTCGCGCGCGACGCGGTAGGGATCTTGGCGCACGTCGCCCGGACCCGAGCCGAGCCGAGCCGAGAAACCATTGCCACACTCAGCGCCCTCATTCCCCTCAGCGGCACCGGCGCGAGCTCGGATGACGCGATGAGGTCACATCATCCGAGCTCGTGGGCCGTGGAGGCACTCGCTGAGCGGCGGACCGCTACGAGATCTTGCCGACCCGCTACGTGCGGCTCAGCGCGAGCCCGTCGATCTGGACGGTCCGCCCGCTGCTCAGCACCTTCACTGTGACAGTGCCCGTGCGGTAGGAGAACAGCGGCATCGTGAAAAGCACCTGCCGCTGCGTCGTGGTCGCGGCGAGGTCGATCTTGCCGACACGCGCGGTCCCGACGTACACACCGACCGTCCCGCAGGTGGGGCATCTGGTCGCCAGCAGGGTCAGCCGGCTCACCTGGGCCCCGGAAAGGGTCAGGCTCGCTCCGGCCTTGGTGCTGCTGGTGAGCGTGGAGGCGTAGAACCGGCTGTCGAGGGACCTCGTCCAGCCGGCCGACGCGGTGAGCGCCCGGTCGTCGGTGGGCCGCGTGACGCAGCGCGCCGGTGACCACGGTCCGGTCTGGTTCGCGAGGTTGTGGGCTCGCACCGAATAGCAGTACGTGCCGCCGACGGCGAGCGTCTGCGACACGACGCTCGTATCCGCTCGCCCGGTCCAGGCCGCAGCTGTCCGCCAGTCGGTGAACGCCGTCGTGGGTGTCGCGGACTGGACTCGGAGGTCGAACGTGGTCACCGCGGGTGCCGCGATGGGACGCGTCCAGGACAACGTGACCTGCGCCGCCATCGTGGTCGTCGGCAACGCGTTGAGGGTCGAGATGGGCGGCGTCGCGGCGGTGCCGATCTGCAGGCTCTGGGTCATGGTGCCGACGTTCCCAGCCGCGTCGGTGATCGAGGCGAGCACGGGGTACGCGCCCGCCGCGAGGGTCTGGGCGCTCACGCCCCAGGTGCCACCGGGCTGCACGGTCGCGGTGAGAAACTGGCCACCCACGCTGACGTGCACGAGGGTGCCCGCCTTCTCGGCCGTGGTGCCGTAGGTCCACGGCGAGGTGTCCGACGTCGACCGGGCCGCGCCGCCGTCGATCGTCAAGACCGGCACCGTCACATCGACGGTCAGAACCTGGCTGCCCGTGCCGGTGTTGCCGGCAGCGTCGGTGACCGACGCCACCACGCCGTGCGACGTCTCGGACAGTGCGCCGAATCGACGGTCCAGGCGCCACCCGCATCGGCCGTGGTGGCCAGCGTCTGGCCACCCACGCTCACGGCCACAGTCGGCGTTCCCACCTCGTCGGTCGTGCCTGAGATGGTCGGGGTGGTGTCGTTCGTGGCCGCGTCCGCACCGCCCGTGATGGTGACGGCGGGTGCCGAGGTGTCCAAAGTGAGGACCTGGGTCGCGGTGCCCGTGTTCTGGGACGGGTCGGTGACCGATGCGACCACGTCGTGCGTCCCGGCGTCCAGGGCGTTCGCGCTCATCGTCCAGGCGCCGTCGGCAGCCCTCGCGGTCAGCACCTGGGACCCGATCGTGACGGTCACCAGGGGAGTTCCGGGCTCGTCTGTCGTGCCTGAGATCGGTGGCGTCCCGTCGTTGGTCGACGCCGTGGGCCCACCGTTGATGGCGACAACCGGTGCGACCAGGTCGTCGATCGGCTGGGTGATCGGGCTGTCGGCCAGGCCCACGGTGCTCGGGGTCAGGGCGCGGCCCTTGAGCGACGCGGCCTCTCCGAAGGCGACCGTGCTTGCCCCGAGCAACGTCCCGAACCACTTGGCGCCGGCGCCGAGCGAGACGGCGCCGACGACCTGCCAGTAGACGTTGTGCGCGAGGGCGCCGTGGGCCAGGACGATCTTCGTGGCTGCTGCGGAGCTCAGCGCGGCACCGACCTGGAAGACGAAGAGCGCGTTCGGGTCGCCGCCGGCGTCGAGGGTGATCGTGCCTGTGTTCGTGACGGCCGCCGCGGCGGTGTACAGGCCCGGGGTAAAGGTCGTGCCTGCCAGGTCACCGGCGAAGGCGGTGCCGCCAGTCTGGGCCGCCACTGCGTCGTACGCCGCCTGCCGGTCCCCCTGTGCCGTCTCGACGGCAGGATCGGCGATGTGCGTGGTGCCGGTCACAGTGCCCGGGGGAAACCCGGCGAGCGTGCCGCTGACACCGAGATCGAGCGCAAGCACGGTGCCGGCGCCGGTGTTCCCAATGCTGGGCCCGGCGAGCACCGAGAATCCCGCGGCGGTACCGAGGTTCACGGGCGCGGCCGGCCGGGGCACGGCCGCACTCGCGGAGGACACTCCCCCGAAGAGGCCAAGGACCAGCAGCACACATGCTCCGGGGGCCACCCGAGCCATTCTCGAGCTTGTGCGGGTCTTGCGGAACGACCGGGCTCGACTCATCAGGTGGCCCCTTCAGTTGACCGTCACGCTGTGACGGCACGCCAGCACGACGCCGTACGACCCCGATGAGCGCGTACAGCACCAAGTGCAAGAACCCACAGCGAGCATCTGGCAACCGCAACGTAGCGACGCAAGCCGACCTGGGCATCAAGTTCGAGAAGTGAAACACTTTGGCGAATGGAATTCACCCGGCATACGGCCGCGAAAGACACGAACCAGAACAGTTTGGCCTTTTTAACACAAATCAGCATCGGCCGAACAAACCGCTCTCCCGGCTGTTTACCAGAGGATATGGACCGGACTCGGCACCATCCTCACTGACTCCTCATTGCATGAGGAAATCATTGAGGCGGTCTGCGATGTCGATGGCGATCAATAATCAACAGACGTGTGAAAACAATAGAAATCACGTTTGGCGAACGAGGCAGACTGTCATGGGCGATCCGGAAACGAAGAACGGGACGAGAGCTTGTGCTCTCGTCCCGTTCCCTTCGGTGGGGCTAAGGGAACTCGAACCCCTGACCCCCTGAATCCAGAGGAGTCGTCATCCACCGCTCGAGAAATCTTGACGACTCTCGAAGTCTTTGCCGCCTGACCTGGGCGAATGCCTGAGCGAGATGAACGATGAATTGCAATGGTATCGGCGTTTTTCGAACGTGTTGGAACCGCTTCGGGGCGTCTCGCGACACCGAAGTGCCCAATACTTGCCCACTCCCCTGCTGGTGGCCTGCTGGTCGCCGTCATGCACGTCAAAGCCGGAAGTCAGGTCGTCACGGTTCGGTCGCCGCTCCATCATTGGCCTTGCGACGGCGCGACTTGCGTACGTAGTCCGTCACCGTGACTCCGGCCAACGTCACGATGAAAGCGGTGGCGACACCTGCGAGCGACCACGACCACGCCGGAGCGAACGGGAACCGTTCGGCGTTGATCCAACGGATGACGAGGTTGCTCGAGGCCACCACCGGGAAGGTGAAGGCCCAGAAGCTCGTGGTGAACGACAGCCGCCGGTATTCGGCGACGAACAGCACCTGGACGAACACCATCATGAACAGGATGCCGAGCAGGACGTACTCGACGTCGTCCACCCGTCCGCCCGTCAGCAGGAGCCAGGCGATTCCGGCGGTCGCGGGCGGTGCGACCAGCACGGCGAGAGACGGCTTGAGGGCGTCTGGCAGCGGCGTGCCGGTGAACAGGCGAGTGAAGATGAGCGTGCCGATGGTGAGCCAGAAGAACACGCCGATGCCGAACGCGGCCTCGCCTGCCTGGTGCCAGCCACTGAGGGTCAGTCCGATGCTTGCGATGAAGGCGCCGGCGACGGCCGGAAGAAGGTAGCCGGGGTGCACCACGGCGACGGGGAGGTTACCCAGCAGCCAGTGCGCGAGCAGTTGCGCCGCCAGGACGGCGAGCACGACGACGAAGACCAGGACTGCGCCGCGCGCGATGCCCGGGAAGTACCCCACGTAGTGCGCGGCGATCAAGACTCCGATCACCGGGACATAGGCGATGAACGGTCCGTAGACGCCATGTTTGCGGTCCGCGGTGAAGCCGGACCGGCGGATACCGCCGGAGATGTACGCGACAGTGAGCGCGAGCCAGATCGCGGTGCTGATGCCGAAGAAGACCTCGGCCGGCCAGGCGGGCGCCGCCACGGTGCCGCTCAGGGCTTGCCAGACACCACCGAGGCCAGCGAAACCGAGCGGAATCGCGAACATGCTCAGGATGGCCGCGCCGCTCTCGGTCTGCGCAGCGATGCCTGAGGACGTTGCCTTGTCACCCACGTCGGAGCGATCCGTCGCGAACGACGGCGGTGGCACGGTTCCTATAGGGTAATCCGTCAACTCAGTCATCATCTGCCTCAAATCGGTGCGGGAAGTTTGGTGACGCGTACCGAGGCGGGTGCCGGACGGTGCAGGGGCGATGGCAGCACCCGAGGAAGGATCGGGAAATCCATCGGCCCGGGATTGATCGACGCTCAGGAGCCGAGCGCGCCGGCGCGCAGCTGGACGAGGGTGAGGTCGAGGGTCGGCACCGGTACCGCGAGCGCCCGGGCGCGGGCTGCGTAGTCGCCGAGGAGGTGCTCGGTCTCGTTGGGGTTGCCGGCGACGACGTCGCGGTAGAGCGAGGACGTGAACGCCGATCCCGGTTGGGTCAGCAGGCCCACCGACTGCTCGTGCGCGGTCCGCCCGACCGGGTGCCCGGCGGCAGCGGCCACCCGTTCGGTCTCCTCGATGGCCGCGCGGACCTGGGGTTCCCCACCCGCGGCGACGATGTTTCCGACGGTGTTGCGGAACAGGCAGGTCACGACCCCAGCGGCCACGATGAACGCCCACTTCTCCCAGAGGGCGCCGAGGACGTCGTCGGACACGATGAGCTCGAATCCGGGGACGTCCAGCGCGTCGAGGACTGGCGCCAGGAGAGGCACGCTCGAGGCGTCGAGGGCCCCGACAGTCATCGTCGCGAGCGGGTGCAGCTGCACCACTTGCCCGTCTCGGAGGGTGGCGACGATGCGGACCAGCCCGCCGAGCACGCGGTCGCCGTACCGCTCGCGCAGCTGGTCGACGTGCGCGAGCCCGTTGAGGAACGGGATCACGACGGTGCCCTCGCCGACGGCAGGTGCGATGTCGTCCAGGACCGCCGGGAGACCGCCGGACTTGACCGCGACGATCACGACGTCGAACGGGCCCGCCAGCTCGGCGGCGGTGACCGCGCGGACCGGGAAGGTCCGAGTCCCGTCGGGCGCCACGAAGGTGAGGCCGTGCGCGCGCAGGTGGGCGGCCCGTTCGGGACGAACCAGGTAGGTCACGTCCCGGCCGCACTCCTGGAGTCTGGCCCCGAAGGCTCCGCCGGTGGCGCCGGCTCCGACGATGAGGATGCGCATGGCTGGACTCGCCTTTCGTGGGGGTGGGATGCGCTGATCACGTAGCGCGTCGAACGAAGACCGTCACCGAGCTGGCTATTTCAAGTCGGCCTGGGTCCGGGCCGAGTCAGGGGAACCACGCGGCGGTCCCCGAAGGTGACCATCGCGTGCACGGGTGCGGTGGTGGCGCGCATGAGCGCCGCTAGGCCGCGGCGGCCCTGCCTGCGGGCGAGTTCCGGCCCGAGGGTCATCATCAAGGCGGTGAGGGCCGGCATCGGACGCCCGAAGAGTGTGATCTCGCTGATGCGAGCCTTGTCGTCGAGCCGCAGTAGCTGCGCCTCCTCGAACGGCTGGGACCCCACCCGCGCCCGGTAGACCAGCGCATAGGTATCGCCCTGGCCCGTCTCGGTGTGGAAATGGATGTCCTGGACCGCGCTGAACGCCGCGGCGAGGAAATCGCGCAGCTGGTCAGGTCCCTCGAGTCGGAATTGCTCGGTGAGCGGCGAGCGCAGCACGATGTCCGGGCTCAGGCACGCGACCGCGGCGTCGACGTCACCGCCTTCAACGGCGGCGCGCCAGCGCGCAGCAGTCGTGACTGGCATCAGCCGGCCAGCTGGTTGAGCTTGCGGATCTGACTGTCGAACACCCACGCGGGAACGAAGCGGCGCAGTGTGCTGGCGCGTCCGGAAACGGTGCCGGCGGTGTAGCGCAAGTTCGGCGTCGGGTCCGTCGCGGCCCTGACGATCACCTTGGCGACGATGGCGGGGTCGTCGCCGTTCTTGATCGACGCCACCATGAGGCGGCCGAAGGTTTTCCGCTGCTGCTCGTAGACCTGCAACGGCATGTCGGGCTGTGTGCTGTTGGCCTCGAAACCGGTCTTGGTGTAGGCGGGTTCGACGAGCAGTGACCGGATGCCGTACTCCCGGACCTCGTGGTCCAGGGATTGGGAGTAGCCCTCGATCGCATGCTTGGAGGCGCCGTAGACGGCCATGAAGGGCGCGGGGATGAACCCCTGGACCGACGAGAGGTTGATGATTCGCCCGCGTCCCCGAGCTCGCATGTGGGGCAGGACCTCCTTCACCATGCGCATGACCCCGAAGACGTTGATGTCGAAGACCGCTTGGGCCTGCGCTATGGAGCTTTCCTCGGCCGCGCCGATCGAGCCGATGCCGGCGTTGTTGACCAGGACGTCGATCTGCCCGAACCGCTCGATCACCTGCTGGACTGTGGCGGTGGCTGAGGTGTCACTGGCCACGTCGAGGTCGAGGAACGTCACCCCTTTCAGCGGGGTGACGCGCGAGGCGTCGCGGCTGGTGCCGACCACGGTGTAACCCGCTTTGACGAGGGCAAGTGCGGTTTGCTTTCCGATGCCGGAGGACGCACCTGTCACGAGGGCCACGGGGCGATCTGTCGTCATGATGAGCTCCGAATTCTAGAGGAAGTAGTGAGTCGGGATTTCCTACCGACTGGCCGTAACGTTAGAGCAGTGAGTTGGAAATAGCAACACACCCGGCTAGGGTGAGTTCATGACTGACCCCGATCTGCACACCGGTATCCGCCTGGCCGACCAGCCTCTAGGGGTCCGTCCGTGCTCGCTCGCGGCGGCTCTGGACGTCCTCGGCGAGCGGTGGTCGCTCCTGGCCGTGCGCGAGATCAGCTACGGCGTGCACACCTTCAGCCGCATCGCCGGCTACACCGGCGCGTCCCGCGACATCCTCGCGGACCGGCTGCGCAAGCTGGAGGGCGCCGGCGTCATCGAGCGCCGGCCGTACAGCGAGCATCCGCCCCGCTACGAGTACCACTTCACCGAGGCGGGCAGGGAACTGTTCCCGGTCATGCTCACCCTCGTCCGGTGGGGCGACAAGTGGGCGGTGGACACCCCGTTCCTGCGCCGCCGGCACTCCTGCGGCCAGCCGCTCCAGGTCGACCTGGTCTGCCATCACTGTGGCCTGCCAGTCACCCACGACACCATCCACGCCGAGCTCGCCGGCGCCTGACCGACGGCGCCGCACCGGAGTCCCTGGTCGAGGGACTCCGGTGTGGCGCCATGGTCGTGCTGCTCTGGACCGTACGGTGGCTCAGGCGGCCGCCAGTTTCTGGATGCGCGGGTGGTTGGCCAGTGCCCACCGCACGGTCTTCGGGGGGCGCCCGAGCAGGGTTTCCAGCTGGTCGGTGACGCCGCGGTACCCGCCGCCGCCCACCAGCCGGGTCAGGGTCTTCAGGTGCTCCGCGATGTGCGGATACGCGGCCATGGCGCTGTCCACGTAGGTCTCGTTCCAGGTTTCGACCTCTTCGGGGACGTAGACGACCTCGCGTCCCAGCACGGCCGCGAAGTCCTGCGCGAACCCGTGCATGTCCTTCAGCTCCGGACCGGTGAGCTCGTAGGACTTCGAGATGTGCGGAGCCGGGTCGAGAAGGATCTTCACGCTCAGCTCCGCCACGTCGTAACCCGCGATGGGTGCGAGTCGGTGGTGGCCGAAGGGCAGGCGCAGTTCACCGTTGCTCAGCGGGCCCAGCGCCAACCAGGTCAGGAGGGGGTTCTCGACGAATATGGCCGCCCGCACGTTGACGGTCGGGATGCCGGACCACTCCAGCACCTGCTCGGCGACCCAGTGCGCCCGTTGCTGCGGCGACCACTGCGTGACGAGTCCGCCGAGCCACGAACGCCGCTCTTCCTCCGGCGCTGTCATCTTCTCGACCGTCATGAAGGACTGTTCGAACTCGGAGATGTTGACGAGGACCTCGATGTCGCCCTGGGCCCGCGCCGCCGCGGCCATCAGGCTGACGGCGTCGATGTAGTACGGCGACAGGCCCATGCTGAAGTAGATGCGGCGGCAGCCCTTCAACGCGGTGGTCACGTCGGCGATGTTGAGCAAGTCACCGACGAAGACCTCGGCCCCCGCCCGGCGGAGCGAATCGGCGCGTTCGTCGTCCTGGCGCACGAACGCGCGCACCAGGTGCCCTTGCTCAAGCAGCATGTCGACCATCGTTCGGCTGACACCACCGATCTCGCCGGCGGCACCGGTGATCAGGATGGGGTTGAGCTCTGGCATCAGTGTGTCCTCATTCTTTTGGGTTCTGCGCAGTGTCATCGGGGCGCGGGGCCGTCGATGCGGGTGAGGAAGTCGAGGAGTTCGGCGTTGACCTCGGCCGGACGTTCCTGCTGGGTCCAGTGCCCGCAGCCCGGCAGTACCACCGGGCCGTACATCTGAGGCGCGACGGCGCTCAGCAGGTTGCCCGACCCGCCCTTGCCGCGGAAGATCTCGCCCAGCGAGGGACACCCCGTCCGGGCCGCGCAGTGCGGTGACCATGTCGCGGTCTCCCACCACGTACAGCGCCGGGACGTCGATCCCGCGCCCCCGGAAGGGCGCGAGCAGCTCGTTGTTGCGTTCGATGTTCCGATACCAGTTGAACGCTCCGGTGAACGCCTGCTCGCCATGCAGGGCGAAGTCCTCGGCGTACGCCTGGATGTCCTCCTCCGTCAGCCAGGCCGGGAGGGCGGGCGACTCCGGCATGGCGTCCAGGAGGCCCCTACCTTCGGGTACGACCAACGGACGGGGCTCCCCGCCGAGCGGGTTGTCTCCCGAGGCACCGACCAGGAGGCGACGGAAGGAGTCCGGGATGTCCTTGGCGAACTCCGCGTCAGCGACTCCCGGCTGCTGGAAGTAGACCTGGTAGAAGCCCTCGCCGTACTGGGTGCGGGTGATCGAGGGCGGGACCATCCCGCCGGGCAGGATGGGCGGAATGCTGAGCCCGGCCACAGCGCGGACCTTGTCCGGGCGCAGCATCGCCGCGGTCCACGCGACGGGTGCACCCCAGTCGTGGCCGAGGACGACCGCCTGCTCCTCTCCCAGTTCCTCGATCAGGGCGATCACGTCGCCGACGAGGTGGAGCAGGGTGTAGGACGTGACGTCCGGCGGGTGCTCGCTGCGGGCGTAGCCGCGCTGGTCGGGGGCGACGACCCGGTATCCGGCCGCCGCCAGCGCCCCGAACTGGTGGCGCCAGGAGTACCAGCTCTCCGGCCAGCCGTGCAGCAGCAGGACCAGCGGTCCCTGCCCCTGCTCCGCGATGTGCAGCCTGACCCCGTTCACGTCGACGAAGCGGTGGGTGAGCGAGCTCTCCACGAAGATCTCCTTCAGGTTGGTCCTGGCAGTCCTGGGTGAAGGATCGGCGATGCCAACAGCGGTTCCCGCGCCTGCCGAGGCAGATGCCGAACGGTGCAGCGTCCCCCGATCGGTTGCATGACTGTATCAGCTGATAGCCGACGTGCGGCTGTGCTGCGTCAACTAATGCGAGATCAGTACCGTTCGCGTATCGTCAGCGCGGGCGACGGCTGGGCGAGCAACAGACCGGAGCCAAGAAACAGGAACCGAGGCAGGAGACAGACATGGGCCGAGCGCTGCGGGCAGATGCCGAACGGAGCGTGCGGGCGATCCTGGAGGCGGCCGAGCGAGTCCTCACCGAGGACGCCGGCGCGTCGATGGAGCAGATCGCCGAGGCGGCGGGGCTGACCAGGATCACCGTGCACCGGCGGTTCGCGAACCGTCAGTCGCTCCTCGAGGCTCTCGCCCTGTCCGCGAAGCAGCAGCTCATCGACGCGTTCACCGAAGCGCGGCCTGATTCCGCCCCGGCCCTCGTCGCGCTGTACCGAGTGACCGCGAACGTCCTGCGGGTCAAGAGCACCTGGCAGTTCGCCCTCAGCCACGCCACGGCCCACACGAGCGCCACGGCCGAGCTCTGGGACCACATCAACACGTGCATCCTCGAGCTGCTGACACGGGCACAGAACGAGGGACTGCTAGCCCCGGACATCGACCTGACATGGACACGACAGGTCTACTACGCGCTCCTGAACGAAGCCCTGACCAGATCCGACACGGACCAGGCCGTCGTCGCACAGGATCCGGATGCCATGGCCACGCTGGTCATCGACACGCTTCTGCACGGCGCGGGACCGCACCACTGAGCCGAGCCCTGGCTCGCGGCGTCGTCCATCCCCAGGTCCTGGCAGTACTGATCCCGAGTCCAGGTAGGAAGCCTGCGGAACGTGCGCACGGACCGCAGAACGCAGCGCGCGGCAGGTCCCGTTCCCTGGTCGTGGTCAGCTGGCGCTCGCACTCGCGACCCGGCGGTCGTCGAGTCCGGGTTACGTGCCGGACTCGTCGCGGATCGGCCCGAGTTCGACGAGGGTGATCTCGCTACGCTCCAGTTCCAGCTCCACCTGAACGCGCCCGCCGACGGGTTCGCAGAGCGATCCGCTGCCGCCGGCCGCCTCAGGCAGTTGTCAGGTCTGCGCGGACTGGTACTGGGCCGCTGTCTTCAGGCCCAGGAGGCGGCGGAAGGTGGACTCCAACGCCTTGCCGGCCGGTCCCACGGCCGCCAGCTCCGGGACTGCCGAGCGGTGGTCATCGGATTTGTTGGTGCGGCCGGTCAGTCGCAGGCAGATCGTGTCCTTGGCGTTGATTCCCGCCAGGACAGCTGAGGACGCCGCGGCGCTATACAGCTCTCGCTCCGCTTCCAACTGAGCGGCGGCGACGAACTCCCGGGCCTTGCGCAGGTGCGCGCGCGACTCCTCCCGGGCGCCCACATCAGGCGACCTCGACCGGGAAGGGGAACATTTGGAGCGAGCCGACCAGGGCTCGTCCGTCCCGGCGGATCCCCGTGAGCAGTTGTTCGCCGTTGGCCGCCATCGCCGCAAGTTCCCGCGCGGATCCGACCGGCACTCCCCCCAGAAACGAAGAACGGGACGAGAGCGTGTGCTCTCGTCCCGTTCTTCGTTTCTGGGGGGCTGAGGGGATTCGAACCCCTGACCCCCTGAATCCAGAGAAGTCGTCTCCACGATTCGAAGAATCTTGACCACCCTCGAAGTCTTGCCGTCTGACCTGGGGCAATGCCTGAGCGCGATGAACGATGTATGGAGAGACTATCGGAGTTTCTCGAGGATGTTGAAACACCTTCGGGACGTCTCGCGACACCGAAGTGCCCAATACTTGCCCACTTCCCTGTCGGTCGCTTCGTGGGCACTTCGTGGGCACGGTGACCTCCCCGTCAGCGGTGCCGATCTACGCCTGCTGGCCATTTCTGCCCGGTGTGGCGGGGGCACGAAAGGTCGGCAGCGAAATGGGGAACAGTGTCACTTGGGAGGAGCCCAGGTGCTCGGGTCACCGAGCACGACCTCCCCCGCGCGGACGCCGACCTGTCCCATCGCCGTGAGCGCCTGGAGGTCGGCAGCGTTATCGGTCAGCGCCTGAGCCAACGGACGTGGCATCCCAGTGTTCTCCTGAACCAGGTTGCTCACCTCTTTGTGCATCGCTTCCAGTTGGTCTCGCACCAAGACTGGCACCCGGGGAAACCCTGCTTGCTGTACGGCAGCGTCGAGGTCTCGCAGCCGGACCGGAAGTGACGCGACCTTGAGGGTGGTCTCGACCGCCAGGCCGAGACTCTCCCAGCGCAGATGCTCGTTCTCAAGACGCATGCGCTCTACATCCGCGACTGCGGCTTGGGATTCCGCATTCAACTTCCGCCAGTGGGAGCGCGGTCTGATAAGGAAGTTCAGCAGTTCGGCCAGTACGCCAGGCTTCGCGACCTGCTCTCCGAGCGCCGCGACGAGCGTGGTAGCGGTGCCGAAGTGCAGGTACCGGATGCCGATGGCGCGACTCATGGTTGCGCGCACCTGTCGGACAGGCTCGAGCGCGGGCGTACGGCGCCACGCTTTGGGCAAGTACTCATCGCCAGCCGCAGGTTGCCAGGCGAAGCGGATCGCCTCATCGAGGTTTGCGAGGAAGGCGCGTCGAACCTTGAAGTCGCCGTTCTCTTGCTCGGAGTAGCCCCGTTTGGCGTAACCAGGGCTGCTTGCAGCCATGATTGCATCGATGTAGGCGAGCACTTCGACGCTGCGCAGTGCCGAACTGATGAGCGGGCTCGCGGTTGTCGCATCCAGGACTCCCCGCTCTAGCCGATCGGTTGCCTCGATGTAGAGCAGGAGTCCCGTGCCATCGATCGGGTACTCGCGGTACTGATCCTCGAAGATCGTCGCCATCGGGAGTTCTCTCCAATCCGTGGACGGGCACTCGGCTGGAGACGCTCCTCCCCAGCCGAGCGCCTACGCGAAAGTCGCAGACGGCTGGGCCGATGCTTGGGGTGGCCGGATGCCGGTTTGGGGCAGTTCAGCGAGGAGCACGAACGCCGCCTCGGCGACGTTCACCTGGCCGGCTGGCGCGAGCTCGCCGGTCTGAGTGTCGACGCTGTACGCGCGCACGAGCCCGGCGGGCCGGTCGGCGAGAAGCAGTGTGCGACCGCTCGGATCCAATGCGAAGCTCCGGGCGGCAAGGCCCGGGTGGATCGACGGCGCGAGGGGGACGCTGCCGAGACGCTGCAGCGTCCCGTTGCTCCATCGGAACCAGGCCAGGGTGTCCTCGCCGCGGTTGTTGACGTAGACCAGTCCGCCGGCGGGGTGGATCCGTACGTCGGCCGGTTCGTTCGTTCGCCCGACCGGGCCAGCTACCGTCGAGCAGGTGGCAACCAGCCGCAGCTCTCCGGACGCCTGGTCGAACTCGAGGACCGCGAGCTCGGAGGAGAGCTCGAACGTCGCGAAGACCAGACCATCGACAGGATCGAAGGCGAGGTGCCGAGGTCCGGTCTCGGCGCCGGTCTGGAGGATGTAGGCCAGCTCGAGCGACGCGCCGAGGCGGAACACCAGGACACGGTCCGCGCCCTTGTCTCCGACGAGCAGGAACCTTCCGCTTGGGTCGACAACGACACTGTGGGCGTGGGCGCTCGATTGCGCGTGCCCGCCGGCTTGAAGCGAAGTGTTCGGGTCCAAGCCGTGCCCGTCCATGACATGGAGGTCGGTGATGGCCCCGAGTGACCCGTCTTCCTCGAGCCGGTAGACCACGACGGTGGAGTCGTCGTAGACGTACCGGCTCGTCCAGGCGCCGTCGGGGTCGCGCTCGACCTTTTCGACGTGCTCGAAGCTGCCGTGGTTCGCGCTGATCAGCAGGCCGCGGGGCTCGTCAAGGGCGAGGTAGGTCGGGAACGGCCCGGGTGAGGCCACAGTGTTCAGCGGGCACAGCGTGCCGTCAGCGGGATCGACGGTGAACGCGTGGACTGACGCGGGTGGGTCGACGGGGCCGCGTCCGTCGGTCTTGCGCTCGTCAACCGCGTAGAGCGTCCCGCGTGCGGCGCTGTAGGCGAGGTAGCCGGCCTCCGCCGGTTGTTCGACCCGGCTCGTGCGTCGGAGCCCGACAGTGTCCCCGTCGAGCTCGACGGCCAGAACGGTGATGCCGCCCGCGCCCGGTTCGCCGGCGCCGCTGTAGGAGCCGACGAAGGCGGTGAGCGCCTTGTTCGTCGGGGTGCTCATGTTCGCCAACCGCCGTGGCGTCTCGTGGACCGGGAACGTGTCAAACACGGTGCCTTCTCTTCTCATGGAGGGCTCCCACCGACGACCTGCGTTGGTCAGGCGGCGGGATGGGTTGCGAGCTGGGTTACACGCCGACAGAGGTCTCGGCGTCGACGGTGATACGGCCATCCTTGTCGCGCGGCTCACGGAACTGGGTGGCCCACAGGAACGATGTGGCGACGGCAGCGATCATGGGCAGGATCCACATCGGGAGCCAGTCCGAGGGGGTTGCGTCCGCGTGGGTCGTGATCACCGCGTTGTAGATGAAGCCGGCGACGATCGCGCCGATCGATGACCCGATGCCTTGGATCACCAGGATGAGCATGCTCTGCGCCTGCGCGGCCAGATCGATGGGGACAGCACGGTCGATGTACATGGCCCCGACGATGACGAAGAAGTCGCTGCAGACGCCGTGCAGCGCGATCGCCGAGATCGCCAGCCAGTTCCCGTTCTGGGCGGCCAACGCGAACAGGACGAAGCGAGCGCCCCACATGGTCATGCCGGTCAGGAGCACCCATTTCATGCCGAGGCGCTTCAGCAGGAAGGGGATCGTGATGATGAACAGGACCTCGGACGCCTGGCCGATCGCCAAAACACCGGCGACGTTATCGATGCCGAGGGCGCGCAGGAAGGGCGAAGCATAGGAGTTGTAGGTGCCCAGGGAGATCGAGGTCATCAGCGCGCACAGCATGAAGGTGCGGAAGCTGCGGTCCCGCAGCAGCACGAACGCCTTCGAGCCGATGATGTCGCCGATGGTGAAATGGGCGCCCTTGGCACCGGGAGGTGTGGAGGGCAGGGTGAAGGCGTACAGCCCGAGCGCGAAGCTGCCGACCACGGTCAATGTCAGGGCGCTGGTCGAGGCGGACAGACCCAGCCAGCCGACGGACAGCCCCGCCGTGACCCAGCCGAGGGTCCCGAAGACCCTGACGTACGGGAACATGCGCCGGTTGGTGCCCAGGTGTCGCAGCGCGATGGTGTTCGCGAGCCCGACCGTGGGTTGGTAGAAGATCTTGTAGACGAAGATCAAGCCAAGGACGAGCGCACCGTTTCCGGCACCGATGGCACGCGGGATGAAGATCATGACCAAGCCGCCGATGATGTGCGCCAGCCCCAGGACCTTCTGCGCGGCCAGGAGGCGGTCCCCGACCGCCCCGACGGCCATCGGCGAGAGGATGGCCGCGATCGCGGTGAGCGCGTAAACCGCACCGACGATTTTGGGCAGATCGTTGGTGATCAGGATCAGGCCGAGGGTGGCGGTGAAGGTTCCAGGGACGAAGAACTGGAGGAACATCATCAGGATCAGCCGGGCCGGGACCGAACGCCCGGTGCTCTGTGCCGAGTCCTGATTCACGGCAGTGTCGCGGTCGGGCGGCAGGATCGAGGTCGGTGCGGTCGGCTCAGGTGTGCTCGTCATTGAGTGGCTCCAGGTTTCGCTCGTCATCGCGAGGCGGGGGTTGTGTTGTCCGGCTCGAGCTTGTGCGGGGCCCAAGGCCCACGCAGGTAGCCAGCACCGGCCCTCGGGGTGGCGGTCGCGCACGGGGCACCGCGCGCGTCCGGGCGTGACCGCCTGCCACCGGCGGCTCAGTCGGCGATGAGGCGTCGCAGCATCTCGTGGTGGCGACGCACCTGGTCGACCTCATCCATGAGGAGCTCTCGGGGTTGGTCCTGGTGGTAGCGCTGTCCTTCGTACTCGGTGTTGATCCACCCGTCCCACCCGGCTGCCTTGAGCGCGGCGATCGGCGCCTCGTAGTCGATCGTGGCGTCGTGGTACCGGCCGGGCCGGCCGGGGATCTCGGACATGTGGTTGAACTTGCCGTGGATGTTCACGACGTGGTCGGCCAGCTCGCCGAGGGTCTTGGCGGAGGTGTTGGAGAACATCAGCGCCTCGGCGATGGTGGTGAAGTCGACGCGCTGCGGGTCGGGCACCCTCTGTTCAGCGAACCGTTTGATACCACCGAAGGCGTCGGCGAACTGTGGCGTGCACTCGCCGCTGGTCAGGAAGCGGCCGAAGTCGGCGCGCAGGTTGCCCGCTGTCGCGTAGGACAGGTCGACGTATCCGAAGCCGGCGTCGCCTGTGCGCAGCCGGTCCGACAGTTCGGTGGCGGCCTTGGTGGCCTCGGGCTGCGCGCCGCGTCGCTCGAAGAGCGCCAGTTGCACCTCGGAGGGGGCGAACTGGAAGATCCCGAAGTCGGGGACGATCCCCAGGTGCCGGGTGCCGGTCTCTTGCACGAAGTCGATGATCTCGCCGACCTGCTTGCCCTCCAGCGGCATCGGCTGGTGGATCTCCTTGCCGATGCGGATGTCTAGTTCTTCAGCGAGCGGCAGGACCATCTGCATGATCTCGAACGGGACGATCGACAGCACGCGCACGTTCGAGAAGCCGAGGCGCTTGGCCAGGCGCAGGTCGTGCCGCAGCCGGTCGGCACACTCCGAGTAGGTCATCACATGGTCGCGAAACTGCAGGACGTCCATGCCGACGTCCAACGTGACGGGTTGGGTGCCGTAGTTGTCCATCCAGGAGAACCAGCGGGAGACGAACTCCTCGTCCGGGTCCGGATAGTGCAGCGACATCTCGTCGACGATCTCGATGCCGTCGGCACCGGACAGGTGGGTGCCGACCTCGCGGATCTCGTCCTCGAGCGTCAACTCCCCCAGGAACTGGGCCTGCTGGTAGCTGTACAGCGACACGCCGCGCTTGATGGTCATGAGAGCACCACCTCCTTTTCATCCTGCAGGGGCAAGATGCTGGTCACGATGTAGGGGGTCTTGTCCGAGCCGGCGCCGGTCCCTGGCTTCGGCGGGTTCTGCACCCACTCGTGGTCGGTGGGCAGGTATCCGTAGGCGGCCAGGACAGACTGCTGGAAGCGCACCGTATGCGCCCCAGGCGCCAGCCCGCCGGGTGCCGACACGTGCAGGATCGCCTCGTCGGGGTAGTCCCAGTGCTCCCACACGCAGTTCTTCAGTTCGTCGAACCCGCGCGGCGGGAGCCCGTTGATCTCGAAGCTCTGAGCATCGACGGGGTACTCGATCCCGTCGATCTCGAGGTAGTAGCCGTTGTGCAGGGAGAGGTAGCAGCCGCGATAGTTCGCGTGCTTGACCGCCAACGTGAATCCGACGATCTGATCGCCGTGCCGCTCGTTGCGAAGGCTGGTGTCGCGGACCAAGAATCTATCGAACACAATGCCGTCCTTTTCTTGTGGAGGGGACCCTCGGATCAGACCCCGTGGACGCGCGGCTGGCTGCCGCGCTCCCGGGCGTCACGAGGCCTTGATCGAACGTTGCGGCGGGAGAGGTTGATGCCGGTACGGCGGCCGCTCAGAGCGTGGCGGGGACCTTGGCGTCGAAGTTCCAGCGTTCGACGCCGACGGCCCGGTCGTAGCGGAAAAGGCCGACCCACAGGATGGCGGTGAGGACCGCGGCTCCGATCGGGATCCACCACAGCGGTGCCCAGGCGGCGGCGCCGAGCGCTTCCTGGTGGGGTGCGATCGTGGATACGTAGACTTGACCCGCGACGAAGGAACCGATGAAGGCCCCGACGCCCGAGATGGCCAGGATCAGCAGATTCTGCGCCTGGGCCTGGATCTCCCGGGGCGCGACCTGGTCGACGTACATCGCTCCGACGACGAGGAAGAAGTCGCTGCAGATGCCGTGCAGGCAGATCGCCAGGACGGCGAACCAGGCGTGGCCGTCTGCCGCCAGTGCGAAGAGCGCGAACCGAACGCCCCACATGACCATGCCGCCGAACAGCGCCCACTTGATCCCGTAGTGCTTGATCACCCAGGGGATGGTCAGGATGAACAGGACCTCGGAGAGTTGGCCGAGCGCCAGGACGCCTGCGACATTCTTAATGCCGACGGCGCTCAGGTAGGTCGCTGCGAATGAGTTGTACACCCCGAGCGAGACAGCGGTGAGCAGGACGCAGACAAAGAACACGACGAAGTTGCGGTGCCGGAACAAGCGCAGTGCGCGTGCGCCGATCACGTCGCCGAGGGAGAACCGCTGACGCTTGGCCGGTGGCGGGGTGGCCGGCAGGGTGAAGGAGTAGAGGCCGAGCACGAGGCTGGCCACCGCGGTGACCAGGAACAGGTTCGGGGAGGCGGACAGCCCCAGTCCTCCAACCAGGAGGCCCGCCGCGGCCCAGCCAAGGGTGCCGAAGACCCGGATGTACGGGAACCGGCGGCCGTTTGCTCCAAGATGCCGGAAGGCGATGGAGTTGGCCAGGCCGAGCGTGGGCATGAAAAGCAGCATGTAACCGAAGATCAGCCCGAGCACGAGGGTTCCGTTGCCGGGGGCGACGACGCGCGGCAGCAGGACCATGACTCCGGCGCCGAGCAGGTGCGCCACGCCCAGGACCTTCTGCGAAGGGAAGAACCTGTCCCCCAGTGCGCCCAGGAACATCGGCGAGATGATCGCCGCGACAGCAGCGAGCGTGTACGCGGTGCCGATGATCGTGGGAAGCCCGTGAGTCGCGAGGACCAGGCCGAACGTGGCGAACCACGAGCCGAAGACGACGAACTCGAGAAGCATCATCACGACGAGACGGATGCTCAGTGCGGGCACGTGCAGAGGTTCGCCGAACGCCGAGGGATCGGCGCTCGTGGGGTTGGTCGAAGACGCGTGGGGCGGCACTGCCGCGTGTCCGCTCATCGTTGAGCTCCTCAAATCGTTTGAGACCCGAAGGATTACGGGTGGTGTGCGCTCAACGTAGGCGAATGATCGGGAGGAAGGCAACGACGAATCTGTCGGATCATTCGTTTTACGAACGGTTAACTGTGAACTGGGTGGTGCGCAGCCTCCCCTACCCAGGCCGGGAGCTCGCTCAGCCCTTGGCCGGACGCGGCGAGGAGTGCGGCGACGCCGCCGAGCATCGCGGGTCGTTGGTGCAGCTGGGCCGGCCGGAAGCGGGTGGCGGGCGCCACCAGCCGCAGGTTGCTCACGGCCATCGTGGAGGCCATGGGTTCGAAGACCAGCCGCCCGGCGGTGCCCAACGGGCCCCCGATCGCGATCACGCTGGGCGCGACGACCTTGGCTGCGTTCGCCAGTGCGCGCCCGAGGTTCCGTCCCGCTTCGCCCAGCACCCGCTGACACGCTGGATCGCCGTCGCGGGCGCTGGCGATGACGTGCTGCAGGGACGCTCGGGCGGCGTGGGAGGCGTTCAGCTGGTCGAGGATCGCGGCCTCCGAGACCAGGGTGGTCAGGCATCCGCGGCTGCCGCAGTAGCAGATGTCACCGGAGGGCTCGAGCACGATGTGCCCGAGGACGCCGGCCATGCCGCTGCCGCCCCGGTAGATGGCGCCGTTGATGACCAGACCTCCGCCGACGCCCTGACCGGCGTGGACGTACAGGAAGTCGTCGACGCCCCGTCCCACGCCCCAGGTCCACTCGGCCAGTGCCGCGAAGTTGACGTTGTTGTCCACGAGCACGGACATGCCCAGGTCGCGCTCGAACGTCTCCCGCAGGGGGACACCCCGCCAGGCGGGCAACCTGTCCGTGACCCACCCGGCGACCGCGCCGCTGGAGCGTTCGATCGGGGCCTGCACAGCGACCGCGATGCCGCCCAGCTCCTCCATGCTGGTGCTGCTCGCCTCGGCGACGGCCCGTACTCCCTCGAGGACCGCGCCCGGCCGGCTGGTCGGGATGCGGGCGTCGAACCGTCGGCCTTGCCCGAAGGCATAGGCGCTGGCATGGACGGCGTCATGGGTGACTTCGACGGCGACCAGAGTCGTGGCGCTGGAGACGAGCGCGACATGGGCCTCGCGCCCGTTCACCGGACGGATCTCGGCTCGGCCGTCCTGACGCAGCACCTTCACGATGGAGTTGACCGTGGCGGCTGCCAGACCTGTGCGACGCGCGAGCGCGGCCTGCGAGGAGGGCCCTCCCGTGCGCAGGCTGTCCAGCACGCGCTCGACGTTGGCCGAGCGGGACGAGGACCGGCGTCGTTGACCGGGTTTCGTGGAGGCTTGAGCGGGGGGTCTGGGCGTCACAGTCATGGATCCTCCATCGGGTGCGCGACGACTCCGTTGCACAGAACGTTCGACTTTCGTATGATACCGGGTCCATGACCCCTCGACGAGTCCATACCTTCGCACGCGGCCGCATGTTCGCGGCGTCGTTGTGGCGTGAACTGGCCACCGTCGGACCGCACGGGCGCGCCCACTGGCCGGCCGTTCGGGTTGGGCTCAGCGTCTCGTTGCCGCTTGCGGCATGCATCGCTTCCGGGCACGTCGCCTGGGCGCCGTACGCCGTCTTCGGTGCGATCAACTCCGCGTACGGCAAGCAGCTCGACTACGGGGCCCGGCTGAGCGCGCAGGTGGGGATGGGGCTCGCCCTGACCGCCGCGGTCTTCGTCGGCACCTGTGCCGGGATTCTGGCGCCGGGGTCCATGCTCGCGGTCGGCGCCATGTCGGGGTTCTCGATGTTGGGCTGCCTGCTCGCCCGGACCCGTGGCTGGTTACCGGTCCCCTCGCTGTTCCTGGTCTTCGCCGTCGGGACGCTGTCCTCCTACCAGCACTCGCGAGCCGACCTCGTGCTGGCCCTGGTCTTGCCGGTCGGGGCGGCCGGCTTCGCGATCGTGCTGGGGCAGGTCGGCAGGAAGTTGCCGACCTCGCGCCGGCCGCGGCTGCCGGCGCCCGAGCGCTCATCGGTGCGCGCGGAGGTCTCCCTGGTCGCCGGTCAGTTGGACCTGCTGGTGCACGGCGTCAGTCCGCTGCTGGCCGGAGCGGTTGCTCTCGGCTCGGGCCTGGGTCACCCGTACTGGGCGGCGGTCACCGCGACGGTGCCGCTGGGGGGCTCCACGCTGGCTGCGCGGACGGGCCGGGCGATGATGCGCGTCGTCGGGACACTCGTCGGTGTTCTCCTCGCCTATGTGCTCCTTGCAGGCGATCCGTCACCGTGGCTCCTGGTCGCGGCGGTCGCCGTGCTGCAGGTGATCACTGAGCTGTTCGTCGCTCGCCACTACGGCATCGCCGTGGTGGCGATCACGCCGATGGCTCTGATCCTGACCCGTCTCGGGGGCGGCGCGGTCACGGTCGAGCGCCTCGTCCTGGACCGCGTTGCCGAGACGATCCTGGGGGCGGCCCTGGCGCTGGCCGTCCTCGCCCTGGCCCGGCCGGTCGAGGCGGCGCAGGCCCGACGCTCGTCCGGCGTGGCTACTGCGCCGCCTGGTAGTACTCGACGGGGCGCTCGGGGAGCCCGAAGAGATGGTTCTGCACCAGACGGGCGGCACCGGTGATGGTGCGCGCCTCCGTGCTGCTGCTGACGGTGATCTCGACGTCGCTCGTGGCGATCGGCAACGACCGCGTGTAGATCACTTCACGAACCCCCGCCAGCAGCGGCTCGCCCGCCTCGGCAATCTCCCCGCCCAGGACGATGACCGCAGGATTGAGCCCCGCGACCAGGACGGACAGCACCTTTCCGATCTCCCGGCCGGCCTCGCGCGTGGCACGAACGGCTGTCGGGTCACCGCCGCGCACGAGAGCCACGACGTCACTGGCTTCGGTGGCGCTCATCCCTTCATCGCGCAGCGTTGCGGCAATCCCACGACCCGACGCGAACGTCTCGAGGCATCCGGTCTGCCCGCAGTTGCACGACCGGTCGGCCGCGGCGGTGATCCGGACGTGCCCGATGTCGCCTGCGGCGCCGCGCGCGCCCTGAACGAGCCGGCCCGCCGCGACGACGCCGGCACCGATACCGGTGGCGACACTGACGACGAGCAGGTCCTGCTCGTCCGGCCACGTCGTCACCCACTCCCCGACCGCCATGACGTTGGCGTCGTTGTCGACGAGCACGGGTTTCGGGAATGTCGCACGCATGTGACCAGAGATGTCGAAGGAATCCCAGCCGGGCATCAGCGGAGGGCTCGCGAGCGTGCCGGTGCGCGGATCCACCGGCCCGGGCACTCCCATGCCCACCCCGACCACGGACGAGCGTGGCCGCCCGGCCGCCTCGAGCTGGTCCTCCAGCGTCCGTACCAGCAGGTCGAGTACCGCCAGCGGTCCGTCGCGCACATCGAGATCGAGGCGAGTCCGCGTCAGCACCACACCGGCAAGGTCGGTGATCGCGACGATCGCGTGTCGGGGACCGAGCTCGATCGCGCCGATGACACGGGACTGCGTCGCCAGGGCGAATCGGGCCGAAGGCCGGCCCCTGCCCGGACTGCCGCCCGCCGGCAGCTCGGCCACGAGGCCGTCGTCCATCAGCTCTGCCAGGCGCAGGGACACCGTCGACCGCACCCGCCCTGTGACTTCCGCGATCTCGGTCTTGGTGCGCGGTCGTCCATCTCGCAGGACGCCCAGGATGTCGGAGCTCGGCATCGGGTCCACGACGTGACCTCCCTCCCCCGGCGAATTATGTCGAACGGTCACTGATGCTACGGGCAACACCCGACCTCGTCGGGCTCGACTCGACGGAATCAAGTCCATGTCTGCCGCCTCTTGCGTTACGTCGAGTCTCGATCATATAGTTATCGACACTCGCCACATATCGTCATCGGCGAGGTCCTATCCATTCACACCACAAGGGAGTGGCTCATGGCAAAGCTCCGCATCGGGATCGTCGGCCTCGGGTACATCGGGACCCAGAAGCACTTGGTCGGCCTGGCTTCACAGTCCGACAAGGCCGAGATCGTCGCCTTCTGCGACATCGACGAGTCACGCGCTCAGGCTGCGCGCGACACGCATGGCTCTACCGACGCTTACGTCACGACCGACTACCGGGAACTGCTCGCGGACCCATCAATCGACGTCATACACGTGTGCACCTGGAACACCACGCACTGCGAGATCACCTGTGCCGCCCTCGAGGCCGGCAAGCACGTCATGTGCGAGAAGCCGATGGCTGTCACAGGCAAGGACGCACGTCTGATGCTCGAGACCGCGCAGCGCACGGGCAAGAAGTTGACGGTCGGCTTCCAGTACCGGTTCCGCCAGGACGTGCAGTTCATGCGCGCATGCGTCGACGAGGGCCGGCTCGGCGAGATCTACGCGTCCAAGGCTCACGCGGTACGCCGCCGCGGCGTCCCGACCTGGGGCGTGTTCACCGACAAGGAGAAGCAGGGCGGCGGCCCGCTGATCGACCTCGGCGGCCACGCGATCGACATGACCCTGTGGCTCATGAACAACTACGAGCTCGAGTCCGTCACGGGCGTGGTCAACTACAAGCTCGGCGACAAGCCCGAGGGCAACATGGGTGGCCCGTGGAACCCGGAGACCTACGACGTCGAGGACTCCGCGTTCGGCTTCGTGCGATTCACCAACGGTGCGTCCATGTTCGTCGAGGCGTCGTGGGCCCTGAACGTGCAGGACTCCCGGGAGGCGTGCACGACGCTGGCCGGCACGGAGGGCGGGGCCGATAGCGTCCAGGACCGCAGCGACTACCTGGTGACGCTCAACAACGTCCAGGGCGGCCGGATGGTGCTGACCCGCCCCGAGGCCGGAGCCACGTACTTCGGGCCGGGCCGCAAGGCGGTCGGCGGCATGGAGGCGATGGCCTCCATGGAGGCCTCGCACTGGCTCGATGCGATCGTCAACGATACCGAGCCGGTCGTCACCGCTGAGCAGGCGTGCGTCGTGACCGAGGTCCTCGACGCGATCTACACCTCCGGCCGCACGGGGCAGCCGGTGTACTTCACCAAGAGCTGACCGCCGGGCACAGTCCGCGGTCTGTCCACTCCCGGCGCGTCCCCGCCACCGCGCCGGGAGTGGACCGGCCGCACGCAGCGCGCCTCGCTCACCAGCACAAGACTCGTGTCGTCACACATCAACGGAGATCTGACATGGCAAACCTCGACAAGCGCTACGACGTGCTCGTCATCGGATCCGGTGCGGCCGGAAGCATCGCTGTCAAAGAGTTGACCGAGCGAGGGATGGACGTCCTGCTGCTCGAGGCCGGCCGCAACATCACCGAAGCCGACTTCAAGCCGCCGCAGCCCAGCGCGCCGCGAGCGATGAGCATTGATCTGAAGGGGCGACTGAGCGCGGGCCTGCGCGGCCAGTACGTCCAGGCCCGGCGCGCCATGTTCAAGGAGCAGACCAGCCCGTTTCTCGTCAACGACTTGAAGCTGCCCTATGCCACGAGGCGCGGCCAGGACTACCTGTGGATCCGCGGACGGCAGCTGGGCGGACGCCTGCATTCCTACGGCCGGGTGCTGCTGCGCTCGTCCGACCACGAGTTCAAGGCAGCATCCCGAGACGGCCACGGGCAGGACTGGCCGATCTCCTACGCGGACCTCGAGCCGCACTACGACCGTATCGAGGAGTTCCTCGGCCTGTACGGCACGACCGAGAAGCTCGAGAACCTCCCGGACGGCCACTACTGTGGTCCGTCGCTACTCACGACGGCCGAGCACGCCTTCAAGGAAACCGTCGAGAAGCGTTGGCCCGAGCGGCACGTTGTCCCGTGGCGATACGCCGCCCCGAACCTGCACCGCGTGCCGCTGGGCATCGTCGCCGCCCGAGCGACCGGTCGCCTCACCACGCGCACCGACGCCGTGGTGCAACAGGTCACCTACAACACCCGGACCGGGCGCGCCGACGGCGCCCTGTTCGTCGACCGGACAACCCGGCGCCAGCACCGCGTCTTCGCCGACGTGGTCGTGCTGTGCGCCTCCGCGATCGAGTCAGTCCGGCTGCTGCTGAACTCCGCCACCCCGGGACACCCCAACGGCCTGGCGAACTCCTCCGGCACGCTCGGGCACTACTTCATGGACCAGACCCCGAGCCTCTTGTTCGGCGATGCACCCAAGTTCCCCGGCCACGAGGATGTCGACGTCGCGCCGCCAGACCCGTACTACCCGCCCGCCGGCGGCGTCTACATCCCACGCTTCCGCAACTTCGACGGCGACGAGGGCGTCGGCTTCGCGCGCGGATGGGCAGTCCAAGGCACGGTGGGCCGCCTTCCGGTCCCGCCCGGGCACCCGGGCGTCGTCGGACTGATGGCGTTCGGCGAAATGCTGCCCGCCTACAGCAACGAGATCACGCTCCACCCGCGCCGCAAAGACGCCTGGGGTGTGCCGATCCCGAGAGTCGGGCTGGCCATCACCGACAACGAGCGGGCACTGATGCGCGACCAGGTCAAAGGTCTGCGCGAGATGGCCGAATCCAGTGGCTACCGCGTCAACTTCGCCGGATCCGCCCTCGGTCTCGACAGCAAGAAGATATGGCCCGACGCCGACCCCCTCAGCCGCGCGATCTTCCGGGCCTCGTTCAAGAAGAGCGTCGCGATGGGCGCCGCCATCCACGAGTGCGGCGGATCGCGGATGGGATCGGACCCCGCGACGTCCGTGCTGAACGAGTTCAACCAGTCGTGGGACGTGCCGAATCTCTTCGTCACCGACGCCAGCAGCTACGTCTCCAACGGTGGCGTCGGCCCAACGCTGACGATCATGGCGCTGACGGCCCGTGCCTGCGAGTACATCGCCACCCAGCACGCCGACGGCGTGCTGTGACCGCCGCATCGTCCACCAGCACACCGAACACCTCAGGAGTTCTCGCATGACTCGCATGATCACGCTCTTCACCGGTCAGTGGGCCGACCTCCCGTTCGAAGAGGTCTGCCAACTCGCGTCCAAGTGGGGCTTCGACGGGCTCGAGATCGCCTGCTCTGGCGATCACCTCGACGTCTTCGCTGCCGCTAGCGACGACGCATACCTGAACGCCAAGAAGGCGACGCTCGACAAGTACGCGTTGAAAGTCCACGCCATAAGCAACCACCTGGCCGGGCAGGCGGTCTGCGACGATCCCATCGACGAGCGCCACCGCGGCATCCTGTCGGCCCGCACCTGGGGCGACGGCGACCCCGAGGGCGTACGCCAGCGCGCCGCCGAGGAAATGAAGGCCACAGCGGTCGCGGCCCGCCGCCTCGGGGCGAAGGTCGTCACAGGGTTCAGCGGGTCCAAGATCTGGAAGTACGTCGCCATGTTCCCGCCGGCCAGCGCGGAGATGATCGCCGACGGCTACGCCGACTTCGCCGCCCGTTTCGGCCCGATCATGGACACCTTCGAGGAGAACGGCGTCCGGTTCGCCCTCGAGGTACACCCCTCCGAGATCGCCTACGACTACTGGACCACCCGCGCCACGCTCGACGCGATCGGCCACCGCGAAGTGTTCGGGCTGAACTTCGACCCGAGCCACATGAACTGGCAGCAGCTCGACGCACCCGGCTTCCTGGTCGACTTCGCCGACCGCATCTACCACGTGCACTGCAAGGACTCGAAGCGCCGGTTCAACGGCCGCAACGGCCCCCTCGGCTCGCACCTGCCGTGGGGCGACCCCCGGCGCGGCTGGGACTTCGTGTCCGCCGGCCGCGGCGACATCGACTGGGAGGCAATCTTTCGCACCATCGGCGCGATCGGATACGACGGACCGATCTCCGTGGAATGGGAGGACGCCGGCATGGACCGACTCGAGGGGGCCCCGCAGGCGCTGCAGTTCGTTCGCGACAACCTCCTCACGCCACCGGCGGCCGCGTTCGACGCCGCCTTCTCGAACCACTGAGGGGGCGAGGATCGTGTATCCCCCAGGCGCACTGACCATCGGCGTTGACATCGGCGGCACCAAGATCGCCGCCGGCGTCGTCAGCCCGTCCGGTGACGTCCTCGTCCGGGCGACCAGGGCGACCGACCCGACAAACCCGGACCAGATCGAGACGGCGGTCGCCGAGACGGTGGCCGAGTTGATGGCCGACTACCCGCAGGTCGCCGCCGTCGGTGTTGCGGCTGCCGGATTCGTGGCGCCAGACCAGCAGACCGTGCTGTTCGCCCCGAACATCGCCTGGCGCCGCCACCCGCTCGGGACACGGCTCACGCAACTCGTCGGGCTTCCCGTGATCGTCGAGAACGACGCCAACGCCGCTGCCTGGGCGGAGTTCCGCTTCGGGCAGGGGCGCAACGCGCGCTCAATGATCATGCTCACCCTCGGCACGGGACTGGGTGGCGCTGTGATCGTCGACGGGCATCTCGTGCGTGGCGCGTTCGGAGCGGCGGGCGAGCTCGGGCACGTGACCCTCGTGCCC
>NZ_DATCNW010000371.1:0-10381 GCF_036565025.1 Pengzhenrongella sp. | reverse complement strand
GGGTTTAAGACCGCCTCTGGGCAGATCCCCATGGCCCTTGACAGCTCATCGACACAGCAGCGAGACTCTGCACCAACCAGGATGTGGACCCCGCCAGATCATCCACGTCCCCTGTGACGGGATGCGGGACCGAGATCTGCGTAGGGCGATCACGTTGGGGCGGGCGGTGACCCAATCCGTCGACCAACCAGCGGCGAAACCACGCGTCTGGCTGTTCGACGAGATCAGCGCCATCCAGGGGTGGACGAGCGTCCTCAAGGCGGCGCGCGATGGCACAGAGTTCGGGGACGACACGGTCGTAGCGACTGGGAGCCACTGGGCCACCAGCGAGGATGTCCAGGGCAACCTGCTCGCTGGTCGTGCGGGTAGCACCAACGCCCATCGGATCCGCCAGCTGCTGCCGATGACGTTCCGTGACTACCTGCAAGCGACCAGGCCAGACCTGCCGGTACCGGGCTCCGTACATCCCGCCATGCTGCAAAACGACGACGCCCGGCAGAATCTCGCACGAGTCGAATTCAGCATCGATTACCACGACCTGGCCTGGCAGGACTTCTTGACCTGCGGGGGCTTTCCCAGGGCCGTCTACGAGCACCACAGCACCGGAGCAGTCTCGACCGCGTACGCACGGGACCTGATGGCGCGGCTGCGCACCGACGTCGACCAAGACGCTCCGGCCGAGTCCGTACCCCGGCTTCTCGCGGAACTCGCCTCTCGGATGACGAGCCCGCTGAACCTGACCGCCACAAGCCAGGTTCTGGGTTACTCGAACCGCCCGGTGTTCGAACGCAGGATCGATCGACTGATCAATTCTCACGCCGCGTTTCGGTGCTTCCAGCGTGACGACAGCGGTCGCGCGGTCGTCGGCGCGCAGCACAAGCTCTACCTCACCGACCCACTGCTCGCATGGACGCCATCATTGGTCAGTCCCGGACTGCGAGTGCCAGATCTCACGGCACTCAGCGAAGCAGCCCTGGCCGTCGCGCTCGCGCGTGCCATCGACGATCTCGACGAAGGCAGGTGGATCGGCGACGACACAATTGGCTACGCACGCACCGGCTCGGGCAATGAGGTTGACCTCGGTCGCGTCCGAGTTCCGACCACTTCCGGGCACAGCATGACGGTCCCGATTGAGTCCAAGTGGGTAGACGTCGGTTGGAGAGCGGAAGCGAAGACAATCGAAGGAAAGTACGCACAGGGGATCGTCGCGACGAAGTCCATTCTCGACTTTGACCATCCCGCGTGGGCTGTCCCCGCACCCCTGGTCGCACTACTTCTCGGCTAACTTCCGGTCAGAGAACCCAGGCAGTACGGTGCCGCGAACGTGCCCGGGGGCGAGCGATCCGTACTCGCATGACCGGCTGAACGGTTCTCCCATTCGCCGGAGCGGAGTCAGCGCGATGTCGGGCGCCAGAGGACCAGGGCGCCCGCCGCCGTCGGGCGGGCGGGGCGGCGGCCTCTAGGGAGGGCTACCACGTCGCCGCCGGGGGCGGCGGTGAAGACGCGGTGGCCCGGGTCGGCCATGGCGCGCAGGATCTCCACCTGGGCGCGCAGGCGCTCGACCTCGGACTCCAGGGCGAGGATCCGCTTGATCCCGGCGAGGTTGACGCCCTCCTCGTGGGACAGGCGCTGCACCTCGCGCAGCGTCGCGACGTCGCGCAGGGAGTACCGGCGCCCGCGGCCCCGGGCCCGGCCGGGTGAGACCAGGCCGAGGCGGTCGTACTGGCGCAGGGTCTGCGGGTGCATGCCCGCGAGCTCGGCCGCGACCGAGATCACGAAGACCTGAGCGTCCTCCATCGGCATGTCACCCTCCGGTTTCTCGATCAGTTCACTCGACTGCTACTCGATCGCGCGGGCCGCCAGCTCGGCGCGTGGGTCCTCGCTCGACGTCGCGGCGGCGAAGGCCTCGACGGCCTCGCGGGCGGCGGCGGTGAGCTTCTGCGGGACGACGACCTGGACCGTGACGAGCAGGTCGCCGGTGCCCTTGCTGGTCGTGATGCCCTTGCCGCGAACGCGCAGCACGCGGCCCGACGGGGTGCCCTCGGGGACGCGGAGCCGGACCGACTCGCCGTCGAACGTCGGCAGCGTGACGGTCGCGCCGAGCACGGCCTCGTTGAAGGTGACCGGCAGGGTGAGGCGCAAGTTGTTCCCATCAAGAGTGAATATCGGGTGCGGGCTCACACGCACGGTCACCACGAGGTCGCCGGCTGGCCCGCCGGGCTCACCGGGCCGCCCCTTGCCGCGCAGCCGGATCTTCTGCCCGTCGCGCACCCCGGCGGGGATGCGGGCGGTGACGTTGCGGCCCTCGACGCCGAGCGTGACGGTCGAGCCCTCGACCGCGGTCCGGAACGGCAGCGTGGTGCTCGCCGCGAGGTCGACGCCGGGGCGCGGCTGGCGGAAGCCGCCACCGCCTCCCCCGCCGAACATCCCGCCAAGAATGTCCTCGAAACCGCCGCCACCGGCGCCACCCTGCTGGTTGTACCGAACGCGGGTTCCGCCCTGGCCGCCACCGCCGAACATCCCGCCGAACAGGTCCTCGAACCCGCCCGAACCACCGGCGCCACCGGGGCCGGCAGAGAACCGCGCGCCGCCCGTCATGGCGCGCAGCTGGTCGTACTGCTTGCGCTGCTCGGGGTCGGACAGCACCGCGTACGCCTCGCCGACCTCCTTGAACTTCGCCTCGGCCTTGGCGTTGCCCGGGTTGTGGTCCGGGTGCAGCGAGCGGGCGAGCTTGCGGAACGCCTTCTTGATCTCGTTCGCGTCCGCGCTCTTGGAGACGCCGAGCACGGCGTAGAAGTCCTTTTCCATCCAGTCCTGGCCGGTCATCGCGCCTCCTTCCCCTGCATTGTTCTCGGACGCACGCATGCCCGCGCCCCACGGGGTCGTTCTACCCCATGGAGCGCGGACACGCGGCGCAGTCCCATCGACCTTATGCGCTCATCGCGTCAGGCGTCGGCGTCCGGATCGGCGACCGCCACCCGCGCGGCGCGCACGACCCGACCTCCGACGCGGTGGCCGGGCTGCATCACGATGGACACGGTCGGCTCGGTCACCTCGGTCGAGTGCTGGTGCATGAGCGCCTCGTGAACCTGCGGGTCGAACGTCTCGCCGACCGCGCCGTACCGCTCCCAGCCGAACCGGCCGAGCGCGGTCTCGAGCTTCTCGGCGATCGAGGCGAAGGGCGTGCCCTCGAGCTCGCCGTGCTGGCGGGCCGCCTCGATGTCGTCGAGCACCGGGATCATGGACTCGAGCACGCTGCTCACGGCCTGGTCCCGCGCCACGCTCCGGTCGCGCTCGATGCGCTTGCGGTAGTTGGCGTACTCGGCCTGGAGCCGCTGCAGGTCGCCCAGTCGCTCCTCGGCGATGGCGAGCGCCGCGAGCAACTCGACGTCCGCGCCCGTGGGCTCGAAGTCGAGGCCCGCGAGCGGGTCGCCGGCGTCGGCCGGCTGGTTGGTCCTCCCGGCCGGGACCTGACGCAGCTCGCCGGTCTCCGGATCGATACGTCGCTTGTCGGTGACCCGGGGCGCCGTCTCGTCCGGACGCTCGGCGGGGTCGCCTTCGCGATCCGCACCGGAACCGGTGTTGGGGTGCTCAGTCACTTCTTGGCGTCCTCGTCGTCCACGATCTCGGCATCGACGATGTCGTCGTCCTCGGCGGCGGGCGCCGACGCGTCGTCGGCCGGGGTCTCCCCGGCCGCCTCGGCGGCGGCGGTCGCGGCGTACACGGCCTCGCCGATCTTCTGGCTGACCGTCAGGAGGGTGGCATGCTTGGCCTTGACCTCGGCGATGTCGGTGCCCTCGAGCGCGGTGCGGAGCTCGGTCACGGCGCCGCGGATCTCGGTGACGACCTCCTCGGACAGCTTCTCCGCGTGCTCGGTGAGCTGCTTCTCGGTCGAGTAGACGAGCTGCTCGGCGGAGTTGCGGGTGTCGGCCTCCTCGCGGCGCACCTTGTCCTCGGCGGCGTGCGCCTCGGCCTCCTTGACCATGCGGTCGATCTCGTCCTTCGGTAGCGCGGAGCCGCCGGTGATCGTCATCGACTGCTCCTTGCTCGTGCCGCGGTCCTTCGCGGACACGTGCACGATGCCGTTCGCGTCGATGTCGAAGGTGACCTCGATCTGCGGGACGCCGCGCGGAGCCGGCGCGATGCCGGTCAGCTCGAACGTGCCCAGCGGCTTGTTGTCCCGGGCGAACTCGCGCTCGCCCTGGAACACCTGGATCAGCACCGACGGCTGGTTGTCGTCCGCCGTGGAGAAGATCTCGCTGCGCTTGGTCGGGATGGCGGTGTTGCGCTCGATGAGCTTGGTCATCACGCCGCCCTTGGTCTCGATGCCGAGGCTCAGGGGCGTGACGTCGATGAGCAGCACGTCCTTGCGCTCACCCTTGATGACGCCGGCCTGCAGCGCGGCGCCGACGGCGACGACCTCGTCCGGGTTGACGCCCTTGTTGGGCTCCTTGCCACCGGTGAGCTCGCGCACGACGTCGGCCACGGCCGGCATGCGGGTGGACCCACCGACCATCACGACGTGGTCGATGTCGCCGACCTTCACGCCTGCGTCGCGGATGACGCTCCGGAACGGCTCCTTGGTGCGCTCGAGGAGGTCAGCGGTCATCTGCTCGAACTGCGCGCGGGTGAGCTTCTCGTCGAGGTGGATCGGGCCGTTCTCGCTCATGGAGAGGTACTGCATGGAGATGTTGGTGCTCGTCGCGGACGAGAGCTCCTTCTTGGCCTGCTCGGATGCCTCGCGCAGGCGCTGCAGCGCGATCTTGTCCTTGGACAGGTCGACGCCGGTCTTGTTCTTGACCTGCTTGATCAGGTACTCCACGACGCGCTGGTCCCAGTCGTCCCCGCCGAGCTTGTTGTCGCCCGAGGTCGAGCGGACCTGGATGGTCGAGAAGTCGTCCTCGTCCTTGCCCACCTCGAGCAGGGAGACGTCGAACGTGCCGCCACCGAGGTCGAAGACGAGGATGAGCTCGTCCTCCTTGCCCTTGTCCAGGCCGTAGGCGAGCGCGGCCGCGGTGGGCTCGTTGACGATCCGGAGCACGTTGAGGCCGGCGATCTGGCCGGCGTCCTTGGTCGCCTGACGCTGCGCGTCGTTGAAGTAGGCCGGGGTCGTGATGACCGCGTCGGTGACGGGCTCGCCCAGGTACTCCTCGGCGTCGCGCTTGAGTTTGCCGAGCACCCGCGCGGAGATCTCCTGCGCGGAGTAGTCCTTGTCGTCGATCTTGACGGACCAGTCGGTGCCCATGTGGCGCTTGACCGAGCTGATGGTGCGGTCGACGTTCGTGACGGCCTGGCGCTTGGCGACCTCGCCGACGAGCACCTCACCGGTCTTGGAGAACGCGACGACCGAGGGGGTCGTGCGTGCGCCCTCCGCGTTCGCGATGACGGTGGGCTCGCCACCCTCGAGGACGGAGACCACAGAGTTGGTGGTTCCCAGGTCGATTCCGACGGCACGTGCCATGGTGTTTTCCTCCACTGAACCTGACGCCCACGGCGACTTGCCGGGGCCTCTTGAGCCTGCTGCGCTCAAGTCTGCAACTGCGGTGGCGGGAAGCGCAAGTTTCCGGGGACAGAGTTGAGTCCGATTGGCTCAACTTTGCGCCGATGGCGAACTATCGAGCGACTGCCCGGTACCGCGCCGGCGACGGCGCGGAGGCGGTCTGTCCGCTTGGGAGCGTTGACGCCGAGCGTGTCGCCTTGGGCACGCCGGTTCGTCGGCCGCCCTCGCACGCAGGTCAATGGCACTATCCGGGTCTCTTCTGGTAAACGGCGAACCGGGACCATGTCGTGTACGAGAGCCTGCTCGAGTTGTCCTGGCTATGGCTCGCGGACTTCGATCCTGATGCGATCCGGATCGCGGCTCAGCCGTTGCACCTCGACGTGTGTTGGCGCCCGGGTCTCGTGGTTTGGGGAGGCGTGGAGGTCGAGGGTGTCGACCGCGACGCCGTCGTGCTTGGGCAAGACGGTCGACGGTGCGTGGTCGCGATGGTCGCGCTCGTTGCCGCTATGCGTCTTCTCAGCAGTGACCAGGGCGCGCCCGCCGAGGACCTCTCGGGATCGATTGCGATCTCATCGTTGTCGCCCGGCGCGTCGAGCTCTTGACGAGCGAGTGCGCCACGTCGTGGCCGCACTCGACGACAAGACGACGACAGGGGCGCAGGCATCCGGCAGGCCGCGGCAGCAGAACTGCTGGGCATCAGTTCTCGGACTTTGCGGCGCTGGGTTGCGGCGTAGCTCGAGCGTGGGCCCGCCAGTCTGGGCGACTCCCGCGATCTCGGCACCCACGCCTCCCAGGTCGACCCGCCGCGGGACGCGGCCGGTGCTGAACCCTCCCGCTGCACTGATCCTGCCTAGAGCAAGTTGACTAGATTTGTCTAGACGTCCTAGACTACCTTGATGGTCAGCGAGCAGCCCACCCGGAAGGTCGTCAAGATGCTGCGGGATGCCGGGTGGTCACCCGCTCGCTCGCAAGGCAGCCACACGATGTGGAAATCGGCCGACGGCACGCGGTCCATCGCGGTCCCTGACGGACACCGCACCATCTCCCCGGGCGTGGCCCGGAAAATCTTCGACGCAATCAAGGAGGACCGGTGAGGTACGAAGCAGAAGTGACACGTGAGGGACGCTGGTGGATGGTCGCGGTTTCTCAAATTGACGGCCTAACGCAGTCTCGCCGACTGGGCGACGTAGAACTTATGGCTCGCGAACTCATCGCGGTGACAAAGGGCGTTGACGTCGGCGAAATCGAGGTCGACGTGCACGTGCGCAGCGTCGGTTCCATCGATATTGACGCTCGTCTTGAGTCGATTGGTAGAGCGAGAGCGGAGGCATCTCGATTGGAACGTGAAGCATCGCGAGACGCGGCCGCCCTTGCTCGTGACTTGGTTAGCCAGGAGATCCCACTACGCGACGTCGGCGCGATTCTCGGAGTCTCACACCAGCGAGCGCATCAACTCAGCGCATCCTGAGCCAACCTGCCCAGACTCAGTGTCAGCACGTGTGACGCGATCCCTCCCCCGCTTCTTCCCGCTCGGAGATCAGCCGGACGAGCGGGGGTTCGCAGTCGCATCCTTCGGCGCCCGGCCGGGGAGTCGCACCGCCGACTCGGCCAGGCGGACTAGACCGGCTCGGATCCGCTGCTCGCCGAGTTCCGGCAGGACCGCCGTCACGTGTTCGGCGGACAGGGCGGCGAGCAGGGCGTGGGCGGCATAGTCGGGGTCGGGTGTGGCGGCGAGCAGGATCGCCACGTAGCGGTGCCAGAACCGATAGGCCCCGATCCGGTACCGGGCGCCGGGCACCGCGGTCTCCGACATCCGGATCAGTGCGAGGTTCTCCAGCAGATAGGCCAGGTAGGCCTCGACGAACGAGGTGAGCCGTTCGTCGGCCGGCGCGCCGGGCCCGAGTGGTGGTGCTCCGCGGAGGATCCCCTCTTGCAGCACGCGTTCGCGGGTGTCGAGCAGCGCGGCCGCCAACCCGGACTTGTCGCCGAAGCGGCGGAACAGGGTGCCCTTGCCGACGCCGGCGGCTGCAGCCACCTGATCCATGGACACGGCCTCGACGCCGTGTTCGGCGAAGAGCCGGGCGGCGGCCTCCAGCACGGCGGCACGGTTGCGAGCTGCGTCCGTTCGCTCCTTCGGGGGCGGGGTGCGCAGCAGTTCCAACGGTGTTGCCGAATCGGACCGCGTCACCGTGCTCGACACCCTGGGCGGCGACTACTACGCCCAGCAGCACCTGCCCGGCGCGCTTCCCCTGATCCCGGCCGACGCCGCGGCCCAGGCGTCCACCTTGTTCCCGAATCGAGACGCCGCGATCGTCACCTACTGCTCGAACCCGGCGTGCTCCAACAGCGGGCAGGTGGCCGACCGGCTCACCACTTTGGGCTACACCGACGTCCGCAAGTACCGCGAAGGCATCCAGGACTGGGTGGAGGCCGGCCTTCCCACCGAATCCGCCTGACGTCTGCTCGGGGGGAGGGCAAGGCGCCTTGGCCTCCCCCGCCGGCTCTCACGAGGCCGACAGGTCGCGCTCCATGCAGATCAGGTCGGCGCGGGCGTCCCAGGACGGAACCGTCCTGAACCCCAGCCGCCGATAGGTGGCCAGTGCCGGCACGCGCCAGCTCCAGACGCTCAGCCGGGCGGTCAGCCAGCCGGCGGCGGTCGCCGAGTGCAGCGCCGTCCGCATCAGGTCGCTACCGGCGCCGAGGCCCCGAGCCTCCGGGCTCACCCACAGGCGCTTGATCTCGATCACCGTGCCGTCGACCGGGACCATCGCCAGGACGCCGATCGCGCGGCCGTCGTGCCGGGCCAGCACCAGGGTGCCGGTGGCGAACGCCTGGCCCGGGTCGTCCACCTCCCGCTTGTACCGGTCGGGCATCAGCGCGTCGGCCTGCGCGGGCCCGCCGGCGTGCTGCCGCTTCGCCGTCTCGGTCTGCGCCAGGTAGGCCCGCAGCAGTTCTGAAACCTCTTTGATCGCCCCCAGGTTCGTCGGTTCGACCACGGAGACCAGCACAACCGGCCGAGTCATCCGCGACCGGCAGGCGAATAGGTCACCTTGGATGCGGCCTCGATGCTTCTCAATCCTGGCAACAGGGCTCCCGGCTCGGTGTGGTCCACTCTGAATGCCTGATCCTAGGATGCCCGGCCATCCGACCAACGGCGCTAACCCTTAACGGTCAGTGGCTCTTGCGGTGCAGCAGAAATTTCGCGGCGGGTGCGTGCTCCAGAGGACGTAGTCGGTGATCTCACGACGGAAGGCGCCCTCGGCCACTTCCGAGTCCAGTCAATGAGGAACGTCCTGGGCGTGGCGCGGCTCGCAATCTCTCCATCACCGTTGTCTTCAGCGGTGACGTCACGCGGTCCGGCCACGCCATGCCGACGACGACCGTGGGACGAACGACGTCTCGCTTTCGCGTCCTCGCGCAGGTCGCAGCCGGGTCCGCCAGACAACTCCGGTGGGTTCCGACGCCGGGGAGTGCCGTCGGCGGAGGACTGGTCCCGCCGCCGCTAGAGTCGCCGGTCATGACGACGTTCCCCGGCCTGCGGCTCGAGCAGCAGACGGTGGTCGACGAGTGGTTCCCCGGCGCCGCGCTCGTCACCGACCACAGCTGGGGTCTCGTCGGGCGGTCCGTTCTCCAGCTGCGCCACGAGGGCCGCGACGTCGTCGTGAAGGCCGGCCGACCCGACGACCACCACATGGACCGCGAGATCTGGGCGCACTCCGAGGTCGTCGCGCCGCTCGCCGAGCGCTCGCTCGCGCCACGGATGCTGCACGCCGAGCCGCGCCTGCGGCTTCTCGCGGCGTCGTTCCTGCCCGGCGCGCTCGTCGAGGGGACACCGGCCGAGCACGAGCCGGACGTCTACCGGCAGGCCGGGCGCGCCCTCGCGCTGCTTCACGCTCAAGGCAGCCGGCCGGGCGACGACCATGAGCAGCGCGCGGACGCCAGGGCGCTGGCTTGGCTGGGACACGAGCACCGCATCGCGGGCGAGTACGTCAACCGACTATCTGCCGAGCTCGCGCACCCTGTGCCGCCGCGCCGTCTGGTCCCGACGCACGGCGACTGGCAACCCCGCAACTGGCTCGTCGACGACGGTCGGGTCTCGGTGATCGACTTCGGCCGGGCGGACTGGCGCCCCGCCGCCACCGATCTCGCACGACTGGACTCTCAGCAGTTCCGCGGTCGACCCGACCTCGAGCGGGCCTTCCTCGACGGGTACGGTGGTGACCCGCGCGACCCGCGGGCGTGGCGACGAGATCGGCTGCGGGAGGCCATTGGGACCGCCGTGTGGGCCCACCTGGTCGGCGACGAAGAGTTCGAGCAGCAGGGGCACCGGATGATCGCGGACGCGCTTGGCGTCGGTCGCCGAGGATGAGGTCCCACAAGCGTGGCAATTCCTCACTCCGGCGTCAGCGACGTGTCGTCGTTGCCCGCCGCGTCACCCGAGGACAGCCCCGAGGGGTCTGGCATGGCTCCGCGCGGCGGCGGCGCCCGAAGCGAGTCACTTGGACTCAGTCGCGATCGACCCGGCGTCGTAGGCCATCGGCGCCTCCATGACCCCAAACACTCGGGGCGCGTACCAGTGCTCGCGACCCCCGCGCCCGTGCGTACCCGTGCTCGTCAGCCACCCCCGGGACTCGGCCATCTTGATGATGTTTCGGGCTCCCTGGTGGGTTAGTTCCAACTGTCGCTGCACGGATCTCACGGTGACGAACGGATTGCGCATGATCATCTCCACGAGGCGCGGCAGGCTCAGACCTCCGGAAGTAGTGCCGGGCTGACTGTTGTGATTGATGCCGCGGCGATGAGGTAGGTCAAGGGTCGGCGGTCGCCGGGCAGGTTGGCGGGTTGGGCGTTGAGTTCCTCGGTGAGCAGCGTGAGGGCGCG